>CALIZH010000001.1 GCA_938028585.1 uncultured Actinomyces sp.
GTTCGTGATGATCGGGCATGTCGATTACAGAGCTGATTCTGTCTGTGAGAACTGCAGGCTCTGTACCCATGTAAGTTGGGTAACCGAGGCGAGATAGACGTTCCAAAGCCTCTACTTCATGGAACTCAGAGGCGGAGGGTAATACGAATAGAGTAGGGATCTGCATAGAAGCTACCTCGGTTGCGGTAATCCATCCCGGTGCAGACACCAGAAGTTCTGCGCCGTGGAGAAGTGGTGCCCAGTTTGGAATATAACTTGCTTGAATTACCCCATCGGTTGCTGGCAGATCTTCACCTCGGCCGATCAACACCACTGTTAGATTCTTATATCGTTGACGAAGGAGGTGGAATGTATCCATGTAGCAATTGAGGAGGGCGTCGCGATTTTCTAAGAACATCGTGGTCCCGCTGATCGACGCGACAATGTAGGGGCCGGGTTTAATGTTCAGGTCAGAACGAATCGCTTCGATTTTCTCTTCGTCATATGGTTCGCCCTTTCGGACCATCGGGCCAACAAAGTGACCGTTTCCCGCCTTCAGAGATGCAAATACTGGAGTGTTAGCATCCATTTCTGGGATTGGTGGTTTATCGGTAAGTACGAGTTTGGAGTTCCCTGTAATCCATTCGAAAAGTGCGTGTAGTGCAGTCCGGGCGCGTTCAAGATCTGTGTCAGGGATTATAAATCCACCTTCTTTAAGCTGGTCGTCAGTGAGTTGCAACATAGTGTAGTCGTAGCGCTCTGTAATAAGCGCGTGCGGAATGTCTAGGATATGTGCAGCTATAGCTGCGGACATATTGTAGTCGCTGATTACGATTTGTGGCTTCTCCTCGAGGAGTAGTGAGATATAGGTGAGTATCCGTTCGCCAGACACGAAGGTGTTGGCTACATAGTTGCCGACGAAACGCTCCCAACTGAGAAGTTTATCCAAGTGGCTGGACGTGGAATAGTCGACCAACCTCCCCGCGATGTCTATCACCTGCACGCCAGCCGTTTCAAGTAAGGGCGTGAATATGTGTTGCAGTGACCCCAATAGAACGGTAGATTCTGTATCCGGGGAGAGTCGTTTCAAGGCGGAGGCAATCGCCAGTGCGCGCATGTTGTGTCCTGAACCAGTTGGGCTTGGTGCGAAAAGAAACACTTTTCATTGTCCTTTCGATGTCTCAAAGATCCCGCCCGTGTAGGCGTTGTCGTTGACATTTTTTAATACTAGTGCGCCTGGGGCGACCTGTGCGTCGGCGCCGCTTTTCAGTGGACCTACAAGAGTTGCTCCAGCGCCG
>CALIZH010000002.1 GCA_938028585.1 uncultured Actinomyces sp.
TTCGGTAAGCGTCGCACGCAAGAATGTTATTACCTTGAGGGTAACAACACGATACCTCGAGGATGCCGGTAGCGCGTGCGGCAACATAGGAAGGAGTGAAATCATGTCATGCTCACAGTTATGCTGCACGAAATCCAAAACAGTGTCCATGGTGTCAGCGGCGAGCGACCCGAAACCCGGCAGCATCTCTCGCACCCACGCGAACTCGCTCCGCCACCGCAGTTTATCTTGCCCGTACATCGTCAGCTCACTCACACCCGGGACCACGTAGCGAACTACATAGCCGGGTTCGGTCGCGTAGACACGCTTGAGCACGTCGCCACCGATCTCCCCCAGGATCGAGTGCATGTACTGAACGGCTTCCTCATTATTTCCCAAGTTTGTCGGCCAGGTCGAGCATGGATCCTCATCGACCTGCATAAAGTGCTCCGGAGGATAAAATCCATCCCCATTGTGGAGAATTGAGTCGAGATTGCGCGCTTGCCAATAAGTGTCCTCAACGTACGCACGCTCACGCAAGAATCCGAGGCTGTCCCCAGCGCGCCCCTGGAATAATTCCGTCAGGCAGCGTTCGGTCGCAACAGAGGGGTCGAAGTGGGCTCCAAATTTCACGAAGTACCGACCACTTCTTGGTTCCTCCACCAACGTAGAGATGACGGGGAGTCCCTGACCTAACGATGCATCACGAACACGACCCGTGAGGCCAAGCCGGTCTTCCAGCTCTTCGATGGTTGCTCGCAGTTCCGGATGGAGGGTGCGGCGAGGGAATTCAGGCAGGGCAAGCCGCTCATTCACGACGACTCGGTTGGCGAAGCGCTCGCACAACTCGGCTAAAGCCTGCTGATCCGCCTCGGATTCGTCGTTACCAAACGCCATACCGTTCGTACCGATCATTACGTCGGCTATGCTAACTGGAACCAAGCGCTCCTCCTGGGTCAAAAGCGAGGTGAAAGACTCGCAGCGCACGCCGTCCAGGTCCCGCGGCAGAAAAGTCGACTGGACTGTAAGCGCCGTGTCGTAGTCGAACGTGTCGTAGCCGAAGCGCCGGTAGACCTGTTCCGAGTCAAAGAAAGCACGATTCACCAATTGGCAGTCCGTGACGAGCGCCGGCGAGACGCCCGCGTCCGCGTCCATGTAGCGGAAGCGGTGTAACGCGCGTGTCGCGAGCCTTTCCACAAGCTCCCCGTAAGCGCTGGCCCAGCAGAAATCCTCCGACCCTCCCTTACCGTTGACGAAAAGGTACCCGCCTGCGAGCGTCAGGGTGGACGAGAAGCAGGTGCCGGTGCGCAGCACCGCCGACCGCTGGACATCAAGCCCGATCTCGTCGAGCCAGGTCTGAATCCGCAGCACCGTGTTTGCTGGGTCGCACGTCTTCCAACGGGACATGTAGTTCATATCTCCACCTACCTGTTAATTCTCGCTGAGCGGTGCTCAAAATGCTCAATAACGGTGGAGGTCCGCTCAAGTCGGACCCCGGGTAGAACCTCGATCTGCTCACCAGTCATGGACCGCAGATCTAGGCAGAACATCGATCCTATCGTGAGGCTGATATCCCGCTTCTGTGTTTCCACCACCCGACGCACTGTGAACGGTAGCTCGGATTCCACCAGTGCGAGGGCCATACGCTGACCCCATGTGTATAGAGTTGGAGGCACCCCAGTGGGCAGACCTTCCAAAAGGGCTGGGACATCCCATGCGTCGCACGCGAAGAGCGTAGGCCCAAGGACTAAACTGCGTTCGGTATATCGAAGAGGCAGGACCGTCCCACCCTGGGCAGCTACGAGGTCGAGGAGCGAGCGTGCCCTCGCCACGCCCATCA
>CALIZH010000003.1 GCA_938028585.1 uncultured Actinomyces sp.
TTGTCCCTGGAATGGCGGGTAAACGCCGCCTTGTGGAAACTGTGGAGTCCCCTGAGGATGAGGGTATTCGGGGTAAGGGGTGAAATTAGTCATGGGGTCTTCTTAACAACGGGTGTCGGAGTTGAACTATCTGAGACAGCAGGGGTCGAAACAGGCGTGGGCTCAATCTCTACGCTGGTGGTATCTAAGACAAAGCCGACCCCGACCTTTGCCGGTTCGTCTGCCACAACAGCGGTACACGTCATTCGATAAGTTTCCATGGAATTGGATCCGTTTGTTCCCGAAACTAAACCGGTCATCATATATTGAGTGCCGGCATCACCGTAGCGTCCGATTTCTTTGATCGTTAGTGCCCGGATTCCTTCGAAGTCTGAGAACCGAGAGGTGTTTAACACAGCGGTCCTACAGTGAGCCACCACATCATTTCCGGTGAAGTCGTCGACTTTTTCTCCGCTGTCAGAAGAGGTAGTTGCGTTCGATGATGGTGATACCGGGGTTGGAGTCGGAGATGCTCCCCGAGTTAAAGATCGCCAGGCGAAGAAGGCTGCGACCGCAAGAAGGACGAAGACAGCTGAAATCCAGACAATGAGCTTGATGATGCTCTTTGAAGTTGCCGGTAGTGGATTCGGCGTTTGCGGAGAAGGATATTGTCCCTGAGGCGGTGGATAGGCGCTTCCTTGGGGGAACTGGGGGCTACCTTGGGGAGCCGGGTAGCCCGGGGTGGGAGAGAAATCAGACATGAGTTCCTCGTTCATTGGATCGGATTCGGATCAATCTCGGCCTTCACATCATATGAATCGTCTGTCTTCACATGAGTCGCGGTGCATTTCATTTGGAAGAGGCTTGATGAGAAATCGGTATCTTCCTTGTTCTTACGTTCTGCTTGAACTTTTCCGGTCAGCTCGTACTCCTCGTCGCCATTGCTCAATGTCGCGGTTTTCTTGAGGTAATCGATTGACACTGCCATGACTTTGTAATCGTCACGAAGAGACTGTGGTGAAGCGTTTGAGCACTTTTCAAAGATGATCATCCATGTTTTCTCGTCGATGTCATCATCGTGGAACTTCCTAGTCGGTGTCGGAGCCGGCGAAGAAGATTGTGAGGGATCGGTGAGCCGTGTGAGGCTCACTTTTCCTAAAACGTTGAACGTATTACTTGATTGAGCGTGAACAACGCTGCAAACGACCTCGAAGTTGCTCTTTGTAGATGAACCCTTTGCGTAGCCGGTCAATGTGCCCGTGTACGTGTACTTCGTGTCGCCGTTGCCGTATTGTCCTTCAGAGTGCACTGACTTTGTTTTAATCTCGTTGACAGCGTCCACCTTCCCAGACTTAGTAACCTCGCTTAAACAAGCTCCACGGCTCCTCGAAATGGTCTCTTCATCAATCCCATCGTCGATGGACTGCGAAGGGTTCGGATTGGGAGTGGCAGATGAGGAAGACGAAGGATCAGGGGCACTTGGACTTGGCGACGGTGACGCACCGTGGCTAGACGTGCGCCACAAGAAAAAGACAAGAGCCAATGCAAGAACGGTCACGACCGCTATCCATGCGATGATCGGTCCCTTAGAAGTGGGGTTCTTTGGAGGTTCGACATACGGAGTTTGGGGAGCCTGATAAGGGGGTTGTGGTTGCGGGTAGGTTCCGCCTTGAGGAAGCAGTGGAGGCCCCTGGGGGGCGGGGTATCCAGAATTTGGTGGAAAATCAGACATATGTTCCTCGCAGATCTCCCTCGTTTAATGATTAAACGCTCCAAGTCTACGTTCACGCACGCATCTGGCGAAATCTCTTCCTTCGCATCCACGCAACGATACCTGCAAACGCAGCGCCTCCATGGCCTCGTCGATAGAATAGGCCCAGCTCAACTTAGGGAGGACTCATGACTGGGGAATCATTCTTCGCGCACCATTCGCATGACGAGGCGGAGCAAGCCGCTCGCGCATCGCAAGAAGAGCAGCGTTCGGGGACAATTCCTGCAGACCTCATTCCCTACCTTGAAGAAGCCGATCGCGCTGATGAGGAAGACTTAGTCAGTGATGATCAGCAAGAAGAAGTGAGCGAACGCGATCTTGCCTTGGAAGCTTTGGCTCTGAACTCCATGCTCTTGGGGCCAGACCCCTCCATTGTTGCTGAGCTCGAAGGCGACTACTCGCAGTGGGGTGAAGACTGGGAGGAAGAGCTGGCTGAACGCCGTGCAGAAGATGCGCACCGCGAGGCCCTTGATGACGCCGCGCACACGGCAGCAGTCCTCGGCAGAGTTGAAGAAATCTACCAAAAGATCATCGCTCGCGTTCCTGAGCATCAGGTTCAGCCCACTCTCGACCGCGTGAGCGAAACCCTGGACATCTTGGGTGACCCTCAAAATAGCTACCCCAGCGTCCATATCACCGGAACGAATGGGAAG
>CALIZH010000004.1 GCA_938028585.1 uncultured Actinomyces sp.
GCTAGTCGTCGTTCTGTCCGTTGACTACTTTGTCGTATTCGCTCCCCCATGCTTTTTCGACGGCTTCTTCAACGAGCTTGTATAGGGGTGTTTTTTCTTTCCATTTGATCCATTGAAGGATGTCGTATGTTCGTTCGCTGATGTCGGCATTAAATGCCCGTGTCACTCCGCGTGACGGCTTATATTCTCGTTTGGACTCCATGATGACCTTTCATTGGTAGTGTCGAAATTGCATGCTCTTGTTTCGGCCGTAGATAGCCTCGACATTGATTCCCATGTCGGGACTGTCTGCTGAGACCATTTGTCCGTCGCCTATGTAGATTGCGACGTGATCGATTTCGCCGCCGCCCATGCTCCAGAAAATAAGGTCTCCGGGTACCGCTTCTGCTTCTGTGACTTGTTGCCCGTATGTTGCTTGCTGTGATGCTTGGTGCGGTAGTTCAATTCCGAGTTGGCGCATGAATGCTTGGGTGAGTCCTGAGCAATCATAATGAGGCCCTTCGCCTCCCCAAACATAGGTGTGCGAATCGTCGTTAGCAATTCCTTTAGCCCATTCGATAGCTTGCGCGGTTGTTGCACTGACTGCTGTTGTATTTGTCGTTAGTGTTGTTGTTCCCTGATAGGTGGGCATTGCATTAATGATCTTGGGGACATATTTTTCTGTTTCTCCGTTGGTGGGTATTCCACCTGCTGATTGCACTGCTCCTGCTCCGGCGTTGTATGCAGCGAGTGCAAGCTCGACGGGTGCTCCGCTTGCAGTTCCGGATTCAATGTAACTTTTGACGGTTGCCAGCATGGAACACATGTAATGTCCTTGGCTGATAATGGCGTCGTGCGGGTTGTGAATATCTGCTTTTCCGTCGCCGTCGCCGTCTTTTCCTGCGCCTCCGTCCCACGTGGCGGGCATGAATTGGGATATTCCCTGCGCGCCTGCGTGCGAACCGGCGTTTTCGTCCCAGTTTGATTCTGCGGCGATTTGCGCTGCGATAAGTGCGGGTGTAATCCCAGCGCAAATGCTGCCCGCTCGGATAACGTCCGATCGGTATTTTTCAGGTACCGAGTCGGAAACACCGCCTCCGGGGCCGCTGGTTGCGGCGTTAGCCTGCTGATAAGAGCTGCCGACAATCGAACTCATGGCAATAACCATCAGGAAAGCGACTGCTGCAATGAGTGCGGCTGCGAGTTTTAGTTTCCACGCGAAAAAGAATTTCACCGTAGCACCTTCCATTCGTCGACCTTCCAACCGCCGTCAACGGTATCGGGGTCGGGAATTACGGTGATGCGGGCTCGCACGTGCTCGCCGTCGTCGAGCGTGATTGTGGCGGTCGCGCTCCACGCTGTGGGGTGCTCGGCGTCAGCCGTTTCGTCGCTATAGGCGACTTCGACTCGATGCACGTTGAGCGGCACTGCCTGTGCTTCTGGCCTCTCTGCGAGATATACGCCCATTGCCCATGTCTGGTAGGGCGCGAGGCGCTGGGCGATCTGCGCCCATGTTGTCGCTTCTGTCCTCTCGACATAGAAACGCTCAATCCATGTGCGAGCTGTATCGCGCGCGGGCGCGAACACATCAGCGGTCGGTGTCGGTGTGGGCATCGTCGAGGTTGTGGGCGCCGGTTCCGGCATCTGCGCCGTCGTCGATACGGGGGCGGGCGTTGTGGGCGCCGGTTCCGGCATCTGCGCCGTCGTGGCAGGGACGATTTGCGTCCATATCCACCATGAGACGCTTGCGAGGAGGCACGCGGCCACAATGAGTGCACTAACGGCGGCCGCGTGCCTGTGCGATCGGCTCGGGGCTGGTGTGTCGGGTTCGTCGATGTCGAGTAGCCCATCCCATTTACTTGCCTGGCGCATCATCTCGCTTTTCCCTTACGTTGTTCGGATTAATGTCGATGATCGGTCCGCGTGGCGGCTGCGTGTGCCGCGTCGGCGGGTTGTCTCTCAGGCGCGGTTCTCCTGCGCCGCGTCGTGGCGCTGCGGACTGCGGAAAGGTTCGCGGCGGCGG
>CALIZH010000005.1 GCA_938028585.1 uncultured Actinomyces sp.
GCCTCAGTCTGGGACGAGGCCAGGGCCGGTTTCGTCGTCTCATTCACCCGCATATGGTGGCAGGTTTTCCCTCTCCCGGGGCTGAAAAAGTAGGAAACAGTGGCCCGTTAAACACTGCGCCGCGGCCTGTGCTGCGTTCGTGGTTGAGCGCATCCCCGGCCCCGGCCTCGTCTCCGAGATGCTACTTATTCCAACCGAAGAGGCCCTTGACGCCGCTGGTGACACCCGACGCTGCGCTCACCACACCAACTGCAGCAACCCCAACTCTTCCTTGGAATGCTGCATCGGTAGCCGCCAAGAAACTCTGTTCGTGTTCAACAGAGTCTGCCGCAGCAAGTACTTGCTTCCACATTTCACTGTCGATACCGGGAGGCGGAAGCTCTCGCAGGTGTTTTTTCAATCGAGATGACTGCGACTGCAGCGACATAAAAGTCAAACCGCTCGACACAACTCCGCCAATGACAGGGAGTACCTTTGAGAATCCCTGATTGAAGGCTTTCTTGGTGAGATTGACGCCGATTAAGCGCAAGGTCTTTTTGACAGCGCGATACCACGAGGTCTTCACAAGAAGCTGCTTGGTCACTTGTTTTTTAACAGTGTTCATCACGGTCGAACTCGCGAAAGACGCGAGAGACATGGCCGCGTTTTCAACGTCGAGCATGACGCCAAAGAAGATGGCAATGACACCGATCGTCTCGTCGTCCACATCTTCCTTCGCGCTGAGCAGTTCACGCCAGCCGTAGAGGTAGGCGAGCTTCTGGACGATCCTGAAAGCATGCACGTAGTACTGCGTGACATCCGCAGGGATCGTCCCGAACATCGCAAACCCACCGGGAAGCCCGGCAGCGAAGGAGATGGCAGCGGACTTATTCGTCTCGTAGGAGATCACCTGGTCAGCCAGCCTGTCAAGATCAGCTAGGGAGATGCCCGCGAACGCAGGGTTAGTGTTGATCGCGCTCACAATGAGTCCTTCGCTCGCACCAAGCTCACGCAGCTCCTGACGCAGGAACTCATCGCGGTCAATACGAACTCCGCGGATACGCACGATCTTTTTGAGGAACTCGATCGCATGCTTTTCGACGTCATTCCCTTGATCAGCAGGCAAATGAGCACTGCTTGCATCATGCTCGATTTCCCGGGAATTTCGCAACAATTCACTATGAGCACCAAGATTCTTGGGGACGCCCCACATATCGTTCCCTTACACTGCCTTGTCACCTCAACACGAGGTTTAGATACGCGACAACTATAACGTACTTTTTCTGCGATCTGGCACCCATGACACACCGTCATTATTCTCAGATGCGGGGACCTCAGCGGCGGGCCTAGGCTGATCTCATGTGGATCGTCGCGGCCTGCCTGTCTGCCCTGTTTGCAGGATTGACGTCCGTCCTCGCCAAGGCGGGCGTTGCGTCGACGAATTCGACCGTCGCGACGGCGCTGCGCACGGTCGTCGTGGCCGCGGGGGCGTGGGGTATGGCGGCGCTGACGGGAACAGCTTCCGGCGTTACCTCTATCGACGGGACTTCT
>CALIZH010000006.1 GCA_938028585.1 uncultured Actinomyces sp.
AGATATTACACGTTAATAAATTAGTTATTGTGTGTAAATAATATTCTTAGTGTGTAGAAAAAATAGGGGGGACTACGCGAGGCGAAAATTAGGGGCCGTTGGTTGTGTTGGTTGCTTGCAGTTCGTTGCAGTTCGTTGCAGTTGGTGTTGGGGTGATGAGGTAAGGCAAGGGCAAGCTAGGTTAGGTAAGCCTAAGTTAAGTTAGGTGGAGGGTAGTTAGGGTGAGGGTAGTTAGGTTAGGTATACCTAATTTTTGTTAGTGGGTTTGTCCGTGGTTAGGGTACGGGGTTAGGGTGAGCTGGGTCACAAAAAAGGTATGAGGTTAGGTTCCGTTATGCGTTAGGGGATATGGGCCGGGTTGGAGGGTAGGAAGCGGGGAGGGCGCTTGACAGGTGGGTAAAACGAGGGCAAAAATAAGCAACTAAAAAATCAAATGCTTAGTAAGTGTAAAGTTAGGAGGGGGTGTCATACCCGTTTGTACGTTCGGGGGTAACGGGGGTTAAAGAGTGGGTCAGATCACACGCTATCTTGTTGACTTTAACCGTCTACCCTTCTATGCTTAAAGCATCAACACCAAACGCAAAGGAGAAACGACATGCAAGAAACCACGGCCCTGTCGGAGGCATACGACAACCTACTGAATACCGTGTGGAACACAAGGATCTACATCACCACAGGCCACAACATCATCTACGGAGGCATCCTTAATCCTGGCACGATTATTCGACTGCATAACTCCACCCTCACCACAAACCCTGTATGGCTGCTGTCGAACCGTGAAGCGGCAGGTGCACTGAGCGGCAGGTGGGTCAACAATGAGGGCTATTCTTGTGACGTTTTCACGATGCTCAACAACATTAAGCGTGGCAACCTGTCTGTCGAAGTTATTTTCGACCCACACCCGGAACACTAATACAAAGGAGAAACCAATGACCAACAAGATGTTTAAGCTGAGCGACAAGTACGCGAACCTGCTAATCGAGGTGTGGGAAACAGGTATTGATGCCATTGTGGAGTCCTACCACACCAAGCTGTACTACGGCGATCTTCTTGAGTTCGGTACTGTCGTCTACTACAAGAACCAGCTGTGGTTTTTCTCGAAGCCTTCCAATCAAGGTATTCTGCACGGTGTATGGACGAATGGGGATGGAGAGACAAAGAACACCTACGACTTCCTAGTGGATATTATCAACTACGCCGGGCGACCTGTCGAAATTGCCCTTGATGCGGGGCGGTTTATCCCCGGCGTTGAAAAGGAGGGTAACAAGTGAACAATATTCAGAAGATGATTGACGATGCTGTCGAAGAGTTCCGTAAGAAGCTCGAAAACGAGTTCAATGAACCTGAGCTGACAGGCACACAGTTCGCGTGCATTGACAACAACGGTGAACTGTTTATTGCGGACGCTCAAGAGCTTAGTATTGGAACACTCATCATCGTTGATGACTGGGAGGTGTTCTCTATCCTAGAGACATACGAGCAAAAGCCGTGGATTACATACCTTGGAGGGGCATACACGCACGAGCAGTTCGCTGAACTTATGCGCCAGCAGTACAGCAAGCCGAAGATTGTGCTTAAGGGGCTGTGACAACAAGGAAGGAAAATGATCATGAACATTGAAGATACATTGTCCGTATGGGGCGTGCTGTCCAAAAAGTGTGAAGCAGCTTATCAAGAGCACCTACGGGTTAAGCTGGCAATGCAGGTTGCGCTTTACAACAACGAGGAACCGTTCGAGCTGGCGTATCTTGACGGTCAACCCAGCAGTATTAAGATTACGACCCCCGATGACGTGGCAGACATTATTACAGGGTGTGTGATTGCTATTGGTGGTGCAGAGTGGTTCCGCGCTGACGGTTACTGGCTGAGCTGCTATGGCACGAAGAAGGATGACCACGAGATGTTCGTCCGAATCATGCGTAACCGTGAGAACGTGCATTTGATTCATAAGAGTTACTAATGGCTAAACTAACAAGACACGAATCTGAGTTTGAGTTCTCACCTAGGGGTATACAAAGATTGGTCTCCGATTTGCCCTTGTCTCAGAATCGCGCCGTTTACACAGAGCTGAAAAGGTCTTGGAGTGATTCGGAGCCATTTGAGGTAGAAATTGAAATACCTCTAAAAGAGCACCCACATGTTCATATTCTAAACATTGAAGTTGAACCTGTCACTCAACAGGTTACTATTGAAAGGGGAGTTGGCAATGCTCGTTTTTCATCTTGTCCTAGCTGTCGTCTGGGCCGGTGTTAGTGTTGCTTTCGCACTGCTTGCACGGTTCAAGAAGGGTATTGGTGGCTTTAGAATCTGGCCTGATGTGTTGGCCTCTGTTTGCGGCTGTATTGTCGCAGTTTGCTATATCATGCAGATTGCATTGGAGGTAGCGGCATAATGTTTATTATTGCGCAAATTGTTATCGTTTGTGCGTGGTTCGCTATGTGGGCTGTTAACTCGAAGATGTTTCGTAATGGCCCGAAGCGGTACCAAAACCACATGATTAACGCTGTGTTGGATGCTGGCTGCGTCATTCTTCTTATTAGCCTTCTTGTGAGGTTTGTAGAATCATGAGGCACCCTATTGAATTGGCCGCTCGTTTCTTCCGTAGGGGCGAGTTTGTTCTCGGCAATGATGTACTGAGGGATGAGTATGGTGTCGAGTACAGCAATCCTTCTCAGGTTGAGTACTACGCGATTTACCGAGACCACTCGGATGCACGAGCTATCAACGAGTCGTTGAAATGTGTTGCTGAGATGTATGGATGTCTGACATATTTGGAATCTGACGCGGATACAGGTAGGCTCACAATTGTCGGTGAAGATGACGTTATTAGTTTTCTTAAATACTGTTGGAGGGTCGCTCTCTCAGATGAGTATGGTTATGATGCCAAGCTGAAGAAGCGAGTGTTAAGTGCGACCATAAGGGATTACAGGCAGTGGGCTGATGACTACATCTTAGGGTTCTTTGAGGGTGTTGTTGGCAACCCTGATACAGAGCATCTTACAAGTTTTAGTAAGCATCCACGTATTCTCGGTATACTTGATGGTTTTGACAGAATAAACCATTATGAAAGAAAGGACACAAAATGCTAGTGACAGTTGATACTGAACATATTGATCTGGTTCATAACACAGAGGTGCTTGAGGCTGCTCTTGATGAACTTCCCACTGGTTGGATTGTCGATCTTGAGTTTTTCGAGGCGGGCACGTACAGCTTTGTAAAGACATACGACGATTGTTTTGTCCCCGCAGATGATTCTTTCCCGGTGGAGAGCCGTGATTATTTTATCGACACCATTCAAGGCGATAACCACCCGGATAAGGAGGCAATGTCTGTCGCTTTCCGACAGCCGGAGATCAACGACATTGCCGAGCGACACAACAACGCGCTGCAAAAGTGCCGGGATGCTGTGAACGGTGAGACGGTTCTTGACGGTCGGTTTATCAAGTACCGTAACTTCTTCCTTGATACGAAGAACAACTTTGCACCTGTCGGCCTGCTGGTCGTTGCGAACAATATCTTCTTGAAGGAATACAAAGACGACCACGACTTTATGAAACTGTTTACGAAGAAGGAGAACAAGTAATGTTGACTTTTAGTATTGGCCTGCTGATTCTTGGTTTGGCAGTAGGACTCTTAGGGGTGGTGCTCGATGAGGTTTACTCGTGGGGTGACAAGGTTGCCGGAGCTGGCGTAATCATGCTCTGTGTGGCCCTTACTTGCCTTGCTGGTTGCGTCTTCTACTATGGTGTTCAGCCCTAAGGAAGAGGAATGACTAACCCTGCTGACGAGATTTACGTCATCTACAACAAGAAGACGGGCAGTATCAAGACTGGTAGTGGTAAGAAGTACAAGATTGTTCACGCTTACCTGTCTGAGAAGATGGGCTGGGGCGGCATTGGCCGCATTGGTCAGTTTGCCCGAGAAGAAAAGGCTGACTATGCGATTGCTAAATACAAGCTGGTCGAAGTGAAGGAGAACAAGGAATGAACAAGAAGATTTTTGCGGCGCTTGCTGCTGGTTCTATGCTCGCACTGGGTGCGTGTACGCCAGCGGAGACGGCATCGAGGAACATCAGCTACGACAGTGATAACTTTAAGGTGATGCGCCGTATTGTCTTTGTCAATGGCATCACGGACAAGTACCTTCTGAGCATCGAAGGTTTGTGCTCGATCACGAAGGACAAGGAAGACAACCAGCTGGAAGTCACCTGCAAGACGGGTGAGGATGAGTACAAGGAGCATTTTCTAGGTATCTCGGATAATGTGACGTACTTCGTGGAGCAGATGGATGCCTCGTCTGTCGATACGTTCCACTATAAGGTTGCTTTCCGACCGGAAACCCTTTTGCCGGACATTGACCTTCAGACGAGCGGAGGTAGGGGGTCGTGATTATCAACTTCAGTGAACTGAATATGCCTGTTCATCGTCTTGCAACAGGTGCAGTGTTGGTTAGTCCTGACGATGTTCGATATATGAAGGTTATTGACGAGCAGTGGGAGTTCTGCTGGGTGCAGGATAGAGATATTCTTGCTGGAAGTTGCTCGTCTGATGCACAGATGAAGGACATGATTGGAGACGGTGAAGGGTGGAAGGTGCTGCCATGACTGACGGAATGAGGTACATTGGTATTGGTGAGTATGGCGTTTTTGAGGACGATCTGAAGGAACTGATGGAGGCCAAAGTCATCGTGTCAGTTGCTAGTAAGCTTGGGCTCTTTAATAATGTGGACTTTGGCAACACCCTCACTGAAGTTTATCCTGGTTTGGGTGAAACACCTTATGATGTCGCTGACTCATTGGTGGCCTCTATAGAGTGACCCACTTCACATCTGATTAGGTTGCATCCTCTGACACAGGGTGCTAATCTAGTCCTCAGCGGTTGAAGGAGTAGCTACCTTCGGCTGTTAGCTGTGATACGACATGTGCCTCCTGGTCTCGCCGGGGGTGTCGTTTCCGGGTGATAGGACACTATCAGCTGATGAGCAAGCCTGGAAGTCCTGAACGGTGCGCCTAAAGATAGGTGAGAATAGGGATGTGAGCGAAAGACCGGCTCACCTCAGCAACAATTCAATAAAACCCCTGCATTGGCTTGATGTGCAGGGGTTTTATTGTGCCATCATTATGTTGTGGCACGGATCACATGGTGTAGTGTTGACAGTAGCTGGCGTAGTGGATTAGTATAAAGATATCTTCCGCAAAGAAAGGAGAAACTGATGGATAATGGTGAACTGGCGCTTGTGAAACGTATCTACACAATCGCTAAGCGTTGCTATAACTACAGCATGGAGCCGCTTCATCCGTGTGAGCGCCCTGGTGAGCGCGAGGACAAGGATTGGTTCAAGGTGAAGGCATATGCTGAAACACTGATCGAACTTGCAAAGGGGGACGATAATGGCTAATGAATATTTCGTGAAGCTGTATAACGAAACACGAGCAACACACAGCGAGCTGTACAAGATGCAGATTGTTGACCTGAAGGTGTGGTTCGTTGATAGTAACGGCTCGGGCGAGGTTGCCGATGTCGAAACATGCCTTGACTTCGCAGCTATGACAGGCCGTGGCAGTGTCGTTATCTCAGGCACGCTTGGACCATTTCTGAAGGTCAACGATGGTTTCTGGGTTCGTACTGCGCCGTCTGTTTCTAAGAGGCTGTGGAGCGATCTCGACCTTGTTAACCAGCTCATCAACGAGTACGAGGATAACGACTATATTGCTACTGTCATCGACCCTGGGTTGGAATGATGCAGTTCGAGTCAATCAAGTCCCCCACTGACCTTGAGAACTACCCTCTGGGAACTGTTCTCGGAGGGTCGCTGGAAACCTACGTGCGTACTGCGAGTGGTTGGTGTGCATGTACTCTGGAAGAGTTCTACACGAGCACTCAGCTTTTTGGGTTCCTGCCTGTCGGCATGATGACGGGTAGCCGTCGTGTGGGCGTGTACTACAAGCCGTGACACACATCACTTAGTATGGAGTTGACAACTTAGAAATTGCAACTCTATACTGAACACATCACAACTGAATAGCCTCTAGGGATTGTTATTCAACTACAACAGTCGCTTCGCCAACCTAGAGGCACACCCCTTGTGGCGGAACAGGCAGACGCGCTCGGCTCAAACCCGGGTTCCGAAAGGAGTGTGAGTTCGATTCTCACCGAGGGGACCACCAAGCACCGGACGATGCTGGATGATTAGGTATATAAACCTGCCTCTCTGATCAAGAGGCCGTGCCGGTTGCCGTGACGGGGGTCACGTGCGCGGTAGCACCGTAGGACTGACACTCTTTGGGTGATGGTGGTCAGTCAATAGCACCCCTTCTAACGGAATGTAGCGCAGTAGGTAGCGCACCTGGTTTGGGACCAGGGGGCCGTGAGTTCGAGTCTCACCATTCCGACAGCTTCAGGCTGGTGTAGTGGCAGCATACTGGGGTATAGGCCCCGGAGGCTCGGGTTCGATTCCCGGCCCTGAAGCACATAATCCCAGATAGTGTAATGGCAGCACGGCAGGTTTTGGCCCTGTCGGACTAGGTTCGAGTCCTAGTCTGGGAGCGCTTGCCGATGAGATTGCTCGATAGCACAAAGTGTCATGACCAAGACACTCTCATCGAAAAGCTGGGCCACCTTGGTCAGGTGGCAAGCTGCTTAGTGTAAGGGGTTCAGCACGCTGAGTAAGATTCAGAGGGTACAGGTTCGAGTCCTGTAGCAGCACGACAGAAAGGAGAAACAAAATGAAGCTACGACTTACTAACTTCAACTCAAACACTTACGAAGACACTGACGGTTCGTGCGATATGTGTATGTATACAGGTATGCTCGACCACCCTGAGTATACCTTTACCACCAGTTTCGGTGAAAGCTACACTATCAAGGGTTGGTGGTCCGACTGGGGGCACCTTACGACAATTAACATCAATCTTCCTGTGTTCACTACTTGGTTGCATGACGCTGAGTTCAAGGAGCCGACAGAGCTTATTGAAGAAAATAAGGAATATGATTGGCTTTCGGATAAGCGCTTCTGGGAGGAGTTTCTACAGGATGTCCTTAAGGCAGCCCAATGGTGCCGGAATGATGAAGAACTCAATGAAGAACTCGACTGGGCGCTGAAGGCTGATACACTGTCCTCGTAACAACAACGACAACCAAGGAGTAACCATGAGCATTGTCGATCTCGCTGTCAAGCTCGGTAAGGCTTTCGAGGGCACGTACTCGTCCGTCGTCAAGAACGACGAGATGAAGACGACCATTACCCAGGAGGCCCGTACGGGTGTCTACACGATCACCACTAAGGATGCTGAGCTGATTGCTCTGCTTGACCAGGGCATTGTCGAGAAGGCTCCTGTGACGATGATTAAGCCCATGACCTACGGTGTCGTCTCACCCGGTGTTTACACCATTCCAGGTCACAAGATGGAAGAGCTGCTAGAGCAGCGCCCGTTCGATCATCTCTGACCCCAAGACTCATCCCCCTATCGGCTAACACCTGGTAGGGGGATGTTACTATGTGTGCGTAGAGTCACATGCACACTAGTTGTATCAAGTCCGGTCTGACAGCTATACTCAAGTTGTCAGACCGGACAACAACGAAAGGACATCAACACTATGAAGCGTTTTCTTGCGACGACAGGAGTCGCACTCCTGATGCTCACCCCGGCAGCTGCATATGCTGCCGACAACACCCCTGAGATCAAGGCCGAGGTCACGAAGGCTATGTCCTCTTCTCGCCAGACCTCTTCGGAGATCAACGTCAGCGGTACCTGGGCCGTGGAGAAGCTGGCTGTCGGTCAGCAATTCACCGTCTCTACGGTGCCGAATGAGGGCAAGGCCCCGTTCACGTGGGCTGCATCTTTCCCCTTCGCGCTTAGTGACGGCACTGTCGTTGGTGAGTGTGAGGCTAACGAGGCGACGCTAACCTGCACGGTCAAGGAGGTTCCGGCCTCTTACGCAGACAAGACGGACGTGTCTGGAACCTGGTGGGCCCGCGCCAGGCTTCAGGGTGGTGCTATCGGCACGAACGAGGGCACGATCACACTGAATGGCAAGGCTGTTCGTACGCTCGTGTGGGGCGACAAGGAAGGCACCGGAGAGTGCACGAATGATTGTAACTCTCCGGCCCATTATGAATATGCCAACCCGGAGAACGTAAAGTTCGGTTGGTCTAATTCTGATGGGACTATCTCGTGGGGCATCAAATGGATTGCTAAGGGCGGTGTCGAATACACCGTTAAGGACTTCGACGCGAAGCTCGGAACCACAGTGAAGTGTGCTAAGTCGGATACGTGGAACCCGGATACGACTGCGGTTATCGCGGCTACTCAGGTTGATGACAACACGATTAAGTTCACGGCCCCGGATGGTGCTAAGACCTGTGTCACCTACCCGCCCGAGCATACTGCCGTTCCTGAAGGTCAGGACTCCGCGACCAATCATGCTGAGGTCAACGGCATGAAGCTCGAAGCTACTGCAAAGGTTAAGAGCAATGGAGGTACGGACGGTGATGGTTCTGTGAAGCCACAGCCGTCTGAAGACCCGAAGCCTGAGCCGTCTCCGTCTGCTCCTGCACCTGAGCCGAGTGTTACGCCTGGACCGGAGCCTACGCCTTCTGTGAAGCCGACTCCTGCGCCCTCTGAAGAGCCTACGCCCGCTCCTTCCGAGAAGCCTACACCTGCTCCTGCACCGTCTGAGAAGCCTTCTCCGGCACCCAGCCCTTCGGATGCACCTCAGTCTGTGCCGACTGCTACGCCTCAGCCGACTGCACCGGCTGCCGTACCAGAACAGGGCAAGCTCGCTAAGACGGGCGCTGACTTCCAGACCTTTGTCGTGATCGGCATTGTTGGTGGCTTGGCCGGTGCTGCTGCTCTCACGGTTTCGTGGTGCGCCGGTCGCCGTGGACGTGATCGCATCTGAGTGATACACTAGGAGCCTCCTTCCTAACAGGGCAGAGCGCCAGTGCTGTTTAGTGCTGGCGCTCTGTCTTACCCAAAACACAATGTGGCACAGGTCATACAGGTTTCGCTTGTACCCTACACTAACACGTACTAATATTGACTGCGTAGAAAGGAGGGACAATGACAGACCCTAGTAAGGTTGTGGAAACGTGGCTCAAGCGGGTTGGCCGCAGCAGCTTTAGTTACTCTGACAGGGCTGTGGGGCAACCAGCCAGTGTCAAAAAGTTCAACCCGGTGAAACTAGACGAAACAGCAGAAAAATTCATCGACAGCATCTACAAATGGTGGTACGGCGAGACTAAGACAAAGCCACGCTTCAATGATGTCGTTATCTGCCTGAGCCAGTACGTAAGCCGCAACAACAACTATGCGAACAAGCTCGTTCCACACGTGCCAGACCTCAAAGACTTGAACTATATTTGGGACAAGGAATCACGTATCAGTGTCACAAGCGGCGACCCAGACACGTACATGGGAATTAGCCGACAACACATCAACAAATGGTATGAGCACTACAGCGCCCTAGAAACAGACTTCGGCCAACTAGCCGACGAAGTTATCACAGACTGCATTGCAGCACCAAGCACACTGAAGTTTGCTAAAGCTGCTGCACTGATGGTTGTACTCAACGAAAGGAGCAAAAGTGCGCCCAACGCGACAGCACCATAACGATGCTGGTTTCGACCTGTCTACGAAGATGCCAGTGATAATCTATCCTGGCGAGGTTATTCTCGTAGCGACAGGTTACTACCCTGCTAAGTTCGACATTCCTGACGGCTCTGTCGGACTCGTCTTTGCCCGCTCTTCCTTGAGCAAGAAGGGACTGCTTCTCGCTAACGGTGTCGGTGTCATCGACGCTGGTTACGAGGGCGAAGTTCTCGTACCTTTGTGGAACATGAGCAAGGACACCCCTGTTGTGCTCGAAGAGCATGAGCGTATCGCTCAGATTGTTATTGTCAAGCTAGAGGCCATGTCGGCTCTCTACGCACAGCCACCTGTCCAAGCCGGTGAGCGAGGTAAGGGTGGCTTCGGTTCTACTGGAAAGGTCAACAAATGATTACCGTCTACTCTAAGCCCAACTGCCCTCAGTGTACGGCTACGTACCGCAAGCTGAAGAGCCTTGATCTACCGCATGAGAGTGTGGATGTGACGGAAGATGCTGACGCATTGGCATTTATCCGCTCACTGGGTTATCAGCAGGCACCTGTCGTTGTCGTGCGTGAAGGCGCGCAAATTAAGGAACACTGGTCTGGGTTCCGACCGGACCTCTTGAAGAAGTACGAGGTGAAGAAGAATGACTAAGATTGCTGACCCTGTGAAGCTCGAAGAGGCCCGCGCCCGTATGGCTAAGGCCCGTGCGTCTCGTAGTTCGATGAAGCACCCTGATGATGTTGAGCAGCGTGTAGGCACTGTTCGTCGGCTTGTGGTGCAGCAATTTACTGATGCGGGACTGACACTAGCAGATGACGGTCAACTGCTTGGTGCTGATTCTGCGCGGTATTACTACAATAAGCTAGTTCGTGGGTCGTTGACTCTAAAGGACATGATTCTGCTTGGTGACTACATGCCAGTTGACTGGACACTTATCCTCAAGTCTGTTCGGCAGCCAAAGGATGTTCTGCGTCCGTCTGATGCTGAGGCGGCACCTATTAATATGGAGTTCGCTGAACCTGGCGATAACCCATTTTCGGATTATTTCGTTGATGTGGATGGTGTGTGATGAAAGAAATTAGCTTGCGTGATTTCGGTAAGAGTCTGAGAAGGGAGATTCCTAGTATCGGCCCTACGAAGGTCGCCAGGTTTCTGCGTCGTGAAGGATACCTGAAGAAGGGTCGCCATATTAGCGAGCCTACGGAAAAGGCCGAAGGACTGCTTGGTATCTGGCGTGTCTATAAGAACGGTAGAAACTCGTATCCGCAGGTGTATGTCACTGAAGAGGGTGTCCGCGTGTTCACTGATATGATTATCTCCGAGTATGAGGACTTCGGTCCTTGGGAGATTAGGAGAAGTTATAGTGACTGACTGGCATAATCTGATCGCTGATTACAACCTGTGGTGCGATAACTACGATGAGGGCCGCAGTCGAGCACTTGATCGTGTTGTCGTCCACCATAACGCTGGCAAGGCTATGTCGCATGGTGGTGTCCTTGCAGCGTTTAACCATAATGGCACGTCTGCGCACTACAACGTGGACGTTGACGGCAGCACCGCGCAGTTCGTCCACGACAAGGACACGGCCTGGCACTGCCCCGGCGTTAACTCGTGCTCGATTGGCATTGAGCACGCTAATTCCACTGGCGCTGAAGGTGGCTGGGACATCAGTGAAGCGACGCTTGATGCCGGTGCGCACCTGACTGCCGCCCTGTGTCGTGCGTATGGTCTTGGCCGTCCGCAGTGGCGTGTTAATGTGTTCCCCCACTCGGACTTCTATTCGACTGCCTGCCCTGCGTCTCTGCGGGATACATACGCTGGTGAGTACATGGAGAAGGCTCAGGCGTACTATGACAACCTTGATGCTGATATGTCTGCTAAGGAAGGCTGGGTGTCGCAGAACGGTGGCTGGTGGTACCGCACTGAAGACGGCGGCTACGAGACCGGCTGGTTCCCTGTGAACGATAAGTGGTTCTATGCCAACGAGAAGGGTTGGTTGCAGGCTGGCTGGCAGCATATTGACGGTTACTGGTACTTCCTGCATGACACACACGACACTCGCTATGGTGAGATGGAGACCGGCTGGCAGAAGATCGGTGAAAACTGGTTCCTCCTTAACGACAAGGGCCAGATGCAGACCGGCTGGCAGCTCGTCAAGGGCAAGTGGTACTTCCTTGAGGAAAACGGTGCTATGCGCACCGGGTGGTTGCAGTACAAGGGCAGCGATTACTTCCTCACCAAGGACGGCTCTATGGCTGTCGGCCTCGCTCAGACGCGCCTTGACGGTGCGTGCTCGATTTTCGATGAGAACGGCAAGCTGATTGTCGGCAAGATGGTTGTCGAACAGGACGCTGACGGCATTGTTCGCCTGGTAGAATCGAAGTAACTTCTACTAGGAGGAACTTTCATGGCTAATGAAGTCTTGACCACTGATCGTACTAAGTGGTACTTGCTGACCCCGGAGCGCCGTAAGGCACTGTACGCAGTGTTTGCGGCTATCGGAATGGTTGGTGTCGCTTACGGTGGCTGGACCGCCGAAAACTGGGAGCAGTGGTCTCAGGTGATCGAACGAGTCCTGTCTGTGATCGGTTTCCTTATCGCAACCGTTCACACCGGTGGTGTCTATACGGCACCCTCTTACGGCACTCCTGACGCTGAGTGACATTCAGTAAGAACACCCCCTACTTGTGTGGTAGGGGGTGTTCGCTATAATAAGTGTCATGAAGAAGTTGATTAGTTCGATGACTGAGCCTCGCTCGGTAACGGCGGTGATGGTGGTTATTTACACCGCTATCGCTATTACTGGCTTTGGGTTCCTAACAAGCTACGATGAGCTGCCGTGGTTGATTGTCCTCTCTGGTGTGCTGATGGTCGTGTCCGGTGTTATGGGTGCCCCATCAGCGTGGATTGGTTCTTGGTGGCTTGAAGGCCCCGCTGCGCTTGTCGCTGTTGTTGGCATCATGCTTGTGGCGATTGATGAATTGGTGCTGAGCACGGCACACGTCCATTGGCCCATTCATGTTATTATTTTGTCAGTAATCATTGGTTTGTTCTTTTTTGCACGTGCTCTGCGTGTGTGGCCGTACTCGTATAGGCCCGGAGTACTGCCGAAGAGCAGACTAGAAGAAGCCGAGGAACGGTATCATAAGGCGAGGCAAGAATACTTGTCAACCGTTAGTGAGTAACAGGGGGATACGTGAATACTGCGCTTGTGGGGCTGATATGCTCTGCTGTCACCCTTGTTATCAAGGCTATTGTTGATGTGTGTGTTGATCGCTATAGGAAAGCCCAGGAAATACAGGATGCCAGGGATGACCTTGAAGCTGATCTGCGTACTCAGGCATTTTTGTGGAAGGAACACGCTTACGCTGTTCGTGTGGCAGCGATTCAGGCTGGCGTGAAGGTCGATGACCTGCCCTCTGTTCCGAAGGAGGACTAATGTTTTTGGTCTGGTTTTTGCTCGGTATCTTCGTTGGTGCCGTTGTTGGTGTGTCTTGTACTTATGCATACTTGGACAAGAAGTTTCAGAAGACGGTTGAAGAGGTGCTAAATGAGTTCAGCGAACGAATCGCGCAATTTGCTGACGAGTGATGACCCGGAGCTGAAAGGCAAGCGGGACATGGCACTGTCGCTACTGAAGCGCGGTGCCGACAGGAACAAGATCATCCAGGCGACAGGCTTTACGTCTGACGAGCTGTTCGTTATTGAGCAGTCGTACTACGACAGCCGACAGGAGCTGTCACCCCGTAATATGCGCATCAAGCAGCTTGATCGTCTTGATGCGCTTGTTGACATGGCCTACAGCCAGATCGAGATGTTCGGCCTTGCTGACGAGAAGGGTAACTGGGGCCAGAATCTTCAGGCTGTTCTTGCTGTTCTGCGTGAGATTTCCGAGGTCGCTAACCTGAAGCGCCAGACGGTGACTCATGAGATTCGTGTGATCGAAGAGAAGCAAGTGCATGTCATGCTGTCGTTCACTAACCAAGTGCTTGAAGAGTACACAGCCCTCATGTACCCGCACTTGTCTGCTAAGGCAAAGCGTGCCTTGGAGACGAATAAGGCTGACTGGTTCTCCCAGGCTGTGAATAAGCCTGCCGCACTGCTTGAGGCTACTGTAGAAGTTGAGGGTGAGTAATGCTGCCTTTCGGTGCTGTCGCTAAGAAGTTTTCTGATGCCCAGCGTCTTGAAGTGTGGCGTAACAACCCTGCCAAGTGGGCTGAAGACCACGGCCTGTTCATGTGGTCGAAGCAGCGTGAAGTCGCGCGCAGCGTTGTCGAGCACCAAAAGACGTTGGTTGTCACTTCTAACGGCGTAGGCAAGTCCCGGCTGTCAGCTATGCTTGTCAACTGGTGGGTAGACACCCACCCTGTCGATGATACGACAGTCGTCACGACGGCGACAAACTGGAAACAGGTCCGTAACGTCCTGTGGAAAGAGATTCCTCGTGTCAAGGCCGATGCTGGCATTGGTGGCAAGGTTAACGCTGACGCAACATGGAAGATGGGCGACCGACAAGACCCTATCGCCTTCGGTATGAAGCCGGACGATAAGGACGAGTCGGGTTTTCAGGGTGTCCACGACCAGTACGTCCTTGTCATCATGGATGAGGCGGGGGGTATTTCCAAGGAAATCTTCACCGCAGCCGACGCAATCACGACAAACAAGTTTGCCCGCATCCTTGCTATCGCTAACCCGAATGACCCCTCTTGCTACATGGCAGAGGTCTACAAGCGCGAGATGCGGCTGAAGCCTGAAGAGCGCTCATGGAACATCATCCAATTCGGCGCGTACGACACACCTAACTTCACAGGTGAGGTTGTACCTGTCGAAGTTGCGACTCGTCTCGTGCAGGTGGACTGGGTGGAAGCGCGTAAGAAGGAGTGGGGCGAGGACGACCCCCGCTTTGTCGCGCGTGTCCTCGGTGAGTTCCCCGACGTGTCTGACGATGGTCTGTTCAATATGGGTCGCGTCATGCAGTCTATGGAGGCGTACGACACTTCTGAACCTGACGAGGGTATGCCGATTGTTCTCGGTGTTGACGTTGCCCGCTATGGTTCCGACAGCTCAGTGATCGTATCTAACCAAGGTGGGTACATCCGTATTCATGGGCGTTACCAGGGCTTAAATGGCCCTGAGCTTGCCCGTAAGGTTGGTGAGTTGGCAGTCGAACTCGGGGCTGTCGAGATTCGTATTGACGCTATCGGTGTCGGTGCATCCGTTCTCGATAGTATCTACAATTTCGTGCCCGCTGACATTTCTGTCATTGGTATTCACGGTAACGCGAAGTCCGGGGATAGCACTAAGTGGTACAACTATCGCGCCGCTATGTACGATCAATTCGCTAAGGCTGTCGCTGAT
The DNA here is from genome assembly GCA_938028585.1 of uncultured Actinomyces sp. Taxonomy (GTDB): domain Bacteria; phylum Actinomycetota; class Actinomycetes; order Actinomycetales; family Actinomycetaceae; genus Pauljensenia. The sequence goes on from CALIZH010000006.1 coordinate 14,951, forward strand.
GGTCGTGTCTTCCTGCCAGATGACGATGAACTCCACAACGAGATCGCGTCAATCAAGTACGAGTATCGCGGCAGTGCCATGCTGATTGAATCGAAGGAGAATATGCGTAAACGCGGCATCAAGTCTCCTGACGTTCTCGATGCTGTCATTTACGCTTTCCAGGACATTAACGCAATTATGGCCGGTGATTCAGAAGGTCAGTACTATTCACCTGATGATCTACTAGAAGAAGATGACCTCTTGGACTTCATGTTCGAGGAAGAGTTGTCTGTATTTCTAGCGTGATAGGATAATTAGCATGAAGTATGAGCAGACATTTCAAGAAGCGCTAGGGTCTTTTTCTGATACCCTAGCGCGTCTCAAGCGAGAAGATGTGGGCTGGTTGCCCTTGTCTGCTGTCGAAGGCCCCGATTCTCTGATTACTCTTGATGTGATTAGGGACCATTCAGCGCGTGCGCGCCGTTTGGCTACCCTTAACCCTATTGTGAAGCGTGGCTTAGTTGTACGCAACGCCTACATGTGGGGCGACCCTGTTGTCTACAAGGGTATGACTAAGCCTTCCCGTAATGTAATCGAAGAAAACGCGAAGGCTTGTTTTAGTGTGCAGGCGCGTGTTCGTGATGAGCAGTCTTTCAACACTGACGGTTGCGTCATTTATCTTGTGGATAAGGCAACGAAGACTGTTACACCTGTTCCGTTGATGCGTCTTGCCGGTGTGGCGACTGATGATGCGACAGGTGATGTCGTTGCTCTGCTCATTAACCCTGTCGTAAGCGGTGAGCCTCAGTGGTACATGCTGTGGGACCGTGTGAGCGTGAAGATCACCAAGTCTAACTACAAGGTGAATAAGCGCTTGACGGCTGTGTATGCGACCGTGAATCGCCTTGCTGCTGAACAGTATGGCAAGCCCGATCTCATGAGTGCTATGTCGTATGCGCAGAAGTACAAAGAGCATCTTGAGGTTGCACACCTCATGGAGAAGTCTCTCGCTAAGCTGGCCTTTAAGGCAACGAGTGTTAATTCTAAGCAGCAACAGGCCGTTCAGCAGCGTATGGCTGGTCCGGGTGTCGGTGCCACGGCGAACATTGGTGCTGGGCAGGATATTCAGGCGATTAACAAGGCCGGTGCGGGTATTGACTTCTCGGCTGGTACGCCTCTTGCGTCTATGGTGTCGGCTGCGCTCGACATCCCTTTGTCGGTGTTGTTGACGGATGGTTCTGCGGGCGGTCGTCAGGGTGCTGAGACTGCGCTTGAAGACCCGACGTTTAAGGCGTTGGAGTTACGTCGTCAACTCCATATCGACATGTTGAATGAGATTGCTGCGGCTCTCGGCATTAAGGTGCAGATCGAGTACGGTTCGATCAATAATGATCAGACTCACCGCCGTATTCAGTCTTTGACGCTGGCGTTCCAGAATGGCGCTTTGCATCAGGTTGAAATGCGCTCCGGTGTATTGCAACTCTTGAAGATTGCTGGTTCTTTGCCGTTGGAAGACTTGCCTGAACTCCCCTCTGAGAATGAGGCTGAGGGTGAGGACGACTCGGCAGCGACAAAGGCTAATGACGAGGACGGACGCTCAACGGGTGTAGGCCCGTTGTCTGATGGTACTAACGACAATCGAGATAATGGAGGGACCGATGCCTAAGCTGCATGAGTCCACGAGCGCTGTCGGTACTGAGTCTCTTGGTGAGGGTAAGTACCGAATCAGAATTATCGTGCCCGGCCAGGGTTCTAGTGGTATTTACACTGCTGAGAACTTGGCTGAGTCTGCTCACCTTTTTAAGGCTGGCACGGAAATGTTTATCGACCACCCAACTGAGTCCGAGGAATGGGAGCGCCCGGAGCGTTCTATTCGTGACTACGCTGGTGTCTTTCTTGAAGACGCGACAGTTGGTGAGGATGGGGCGCTCTACACTGTGTGTAAGGTGTTCTCGGGTGTTAACGAGCTAATCAAGGATAAGTGGGAACATATTGGTGTTTCCATTAATGCTTGGTGCGACCAGCCGATTGCGGAAACGGGTGTTGTTCCTGTTTTTGCTGGCGTTAGGTCGGTTGACTTTGTTACCGCGCCTGGTGCGGGTGGGGCAGTTATTGATCTGCTAGAATCAAAGAGGAATAACAACCTTACTAAGGAGGAAGGCATGGACAAGGAAATCGAGTCCGCGTTTTCTGAGCTTCGTACCGAGTTTGCTTCGCTTATTGAAGCTCTTGGTTCTAAGCTCGATTCCGTCGTTGCTTCTGTTACTGAGGCTAAGACGGAGGAAGTTGAAGAGAAGGTCGAAGAGTCGGTGGATGTCGATTCGATGATTGACGCGGGCGAGAAGATCGCTGAGTCTGGCCTTCCCAAGGCTGCTGTCGCGCGCGTGCGTGAGGCTGTGAAGAAGGGTGCAGATGTTGAGTCTGCGCTTGAGGCTGAGCGTGATTACCTCAAGGAGGCTGCGGCCTCTACCGCTACCCCTGTTGTCGAAGAGAATGACAACACCTATGGAAAGATTGGTTGGTGAGCATAATGGCAGTTAACGCTATTCGTGTTCCTGTTGTCAACGACAACCAGATTTTTGAGTATTCCAAGATTCTCTCCCTCCCTGTCGATACTGCGCAGGCTCATCTTAACCCTGGTGATGTTGTTGTGATCAACAAGGACAATGGCATTGCAGGTATTCTTCAGTCGAAGGTTCGTCCTATGGCTGACAAGCCCGAACAGCCTCTTGCCGATGTTCTCACGGCCCCTACCTATGGTCTGAACGGCCCTGGCTACGCTTCCGTGCGTGTCGCTGGCGGCGTGTTTGAGCTGGTCGGCAAGTCTGTTGCTGCCGCTAAGGCTGGTGCGCCTGTGTATGCGAAGGCTGCGACGGGTGGTACCACCAAGCCGGAGATTACGACCGTTAAGGCTGGTGCTGATGTTGTTATCGGTTGGCTGAAGGAGCCGCTTGCTGCGTCTGCCAACCCTCAGAAGATGCAGGTCGTTCTTGCACCTGCCAAGAACGCCTGATAGGAGGCAACTAAAGTGCGTTTTAAGAACCAGGAAGAGTTCAACGTCCAGTTGGGTGAGGCCCTTGCAGGTGACCGTCTCGCGCAGGCGCGTCTGAAGGAGGCTGTCACCTCTGATCAGCTGGCACCTATGTTCGTGAAGGCTGCGAACGTTCGTTTCCAGGAGTATTTCGATGCTCATGAGACGATTTGGGACAAGATTGCGACGAAGGAGCTGCTGACGGACTTCCGTCCCGCTTCTCTTCTGTCGCTGAAGCCTGACACTACTACGGCACCTATTGACAACGGCGGCTACAAGCACCCTGTGGGCACGTTGCCTCATGTGCCGGAGCTGACCCCTTACCCGACCATGTCGTATAGTGCTGATGGTGCGTTTATCACGACTGCCAAGCACGGCGCGCGCATCCAGTTCAGCTTCGAGTCGTTTATTAACGACGAGTGGAACGTGATTAGCCGTTTCCCGAAGGATGCTGCTGCTCTCGCTGCGCGTACTGAGGACTTGCTGGTCCTCCTTCAGCTGTTCGACCCCGCTAAGAAGACTCTGCGCGGTGACGTGTTTAACAGCACCAACAAGACCGAGTTTAAGCTCGATGATCTGCCTTCTGAGATCACTGGCGGCGCTTCCGGCCTTGGTACTGCTGGTACTAATTCCAGTCTGTCGTTCGATGCGATTGTCGCTGCCCGGTTCCAGGCGCTTGCTACTCTGCGTGATGGTCACTCGACTTATGTTCCCGAGGGCTTCGTGTTGGTCACTAACCCGGCTCTCGCTGAGGTTGCTAAGGGCTACACTCAGATTAACGAGATTCGTGTTCAGTACGGTAAGCGCACCGAGATTAAGGGCAACCCCCTGAAGGACTTGGAGGTCGTTACTTCTGATCTGATTTCCGTTGTTGGTGGCGAGACGGCGTGGGTTCTTCTTCCGAAGGGTGGTCGTGCTAACGGCAAGACCGTTCTTGCGAAGACTGGTATGCTGGGTCGTGAGGCTCCTGAGCTTCGTATCCACAACAAGACTGGTCAGATGATCGGCGGCGGCGACGTTAATCCTTATGAGGGTTCGTTCGACAACGATGATGTCGAAGTCCGTATCCGACAGATCGCTGGTGCTGGTATCGTCCGCTATGACGGCATCATTGGTTCGACGGGTATCCCACACCTCTGATCAGTTAGCTGAGTAGCAAGCCCCTGCGGCCTTTTGGTCGTGGGGGCTTGCTATACTGTTTTCATGGCTGATATTGATTTCTCTTCCCCGGTGGGGCAGGTGCGCGTTCTTATTCCTGATTTGCGTAAGTTGGAGGACTTGCGTGATTTGAGGAACGAGCCGCGTTATCTTTTCGCGGATGAAGAGATTGAGGCTTTGCTCGCTGTTAACGGCGGTAACGTTAAGTTAGCAGCCGCTGATGCGTGTGACGCTATTGGCACGGATAAAGCGTTGCAGTTGCTTGTCTTGAAGACGGACGACAAGCAGACGGACGGCGCTAAGCTGCTGTCTGCTATTGTTGGTCGTGCTCGTCAGTTGCGCGCGCAGGCGAAGGAAGATGAGGAAAACAGCTTGTGTTTCGATGTCGTGCATCCTTCCTTTGAGCCTGTGGATTGGGCGGTGAACTTCTGATGGGCTTGTCGATTGACCCGAATATCCATCCTCTGTTCATGTATGCCTCGTATTATCCGTTACAGTTGTTGGCTAATACGAAGGTGAGCATCTTCAGGGAGCCAGATACGGTGTCGTATGACTGGTCCGATGAGGCTGGATTGTCGCTTGAGTACAACAATCCCGTGTGGAAGGGTTGGGCGAACATCACGCCTAATGTTGACTGGCGTGCCCGTAATCGTGAATGGGCAGGTACAGTCACGGGTGTTCATGCGTATCGTGTGCAGCTTTTGCATATCGACAAGAATGAAGTTTTTTCACGTGATTTGTGGGGCAACCCGGATGCGCGTGTGTCGTTCGCTGAGGGTATGCGTGTCCAGGTAGAGGAAATGCCTACTGACCCGAAGATTTCGGGGTTGAAGCTGGTTGTGCGTAACGCTCAGGTTGATACGCTGAACTGGCAGGTGACGCTTTTGTGTGATGTGGCAACGGGGGAGACTGCTAATGGCTAGGACGAGGAAAACCGTCAAGTTTGACGGGCGTGTTGCTGGCATTAAGGTAACTGTCGATTCTGACCGTTATGGTGCTGCGGCTAAGGCGAAGAAGAAGATCATTGACGCTGCGTGGAAGAAGGTTGACGCTGCGGCTAAGGCTGCGGCTGTCGCTTCTACTGAGTATGGTCGTGCTTTGATTGCGACGGACCCGCGTCGTGTTGATACTGGCTATATGCGTGATGCTTTCCGTGTTGATGCGTCTAAGGGCGGCAAGGTCGTTGAGATTGGTTGGCATCGGTGGGATAAGGCTAAGCCGTATTACTCATGGCAGGAGAACGGTACGTATAGTCAGCGTACGACAGGCTATCTTCGTTCTGGTTTGCGTGGCAAGCCTACGGGCGGCGACAAGGGGAAGGGTATTACCCCTGCTAAGTATTTGCCTCGTGTAACGGCAGTCTTCCGTGAAGAGTTCTATGGGAGGCTGAAGTGATAGACCGTACCCTAGAGTTTGACGAGGCTTGTCTGGCTCTTTTGCGCACGATCAAGGATGTCGAAGTTTTCGACTCTTTTTCACGCGATACGAAGGTGCCTCTTTATATCGTGTACCACGGCGGCGCTGAGATTAATCGTCAGTTGGACGAGTATGTGGCTTTGGCTGGTCACACTCTGGATGTGTATGAGCATCCATTCACGGTGGACGTGTATGCTGCGAACAAGAAACTTCTCAATCGGCTTGTGTCGGTTGTGAAAGAGAAGCTCATTGGTGCTGTATTGATTGAAGGGTCGAATGGTGTCAACATTGCTGCGTCGGTTGGTACTGATAGCGATTTTGATTCTACCCTGCGTCCTACGGTTTATCAGCACAGTATGAGTTTTTACGTCAACCTAGATAGGGGTGAGTGAATTGCGCGTGCGCAATGTTTTTACCAATATTGTCTGCGACAAGACTGAAGATGAGCTGGCTGTTCTGCCGGACATGTATGAGGTTGTTGATGACAATACGCCGATTACACAGGCCAAGTGTTGCGGCGAGGATGATACCATTGAAGATGACGATATCGTTTCCCACAAGGAGGAAGACTGATGCCCAAAATGCTTAGCCCCAATACCACCGTTTGGTGGGTTCCGGCTGATGCCATTACTTCGACTGCCGACCTGTTTAAGGCGACGACCTACACGGGTGGTACGCCGAAGGCTGTCGATATTTCGTGTGCTATCGCGGCGGGTATGACGCTCGGCGCTACTGATAGCGACACGGACGATTCGCGTACCATTTGCGATGCTGGCAATGCGAAGACCCCCACCATTAGCAATTACGAAGCCAGCCTGACGTTCTTCCGCGAGGCTATCGCGGCTGGACAAAAGGCGGCTGGCAATACGTCTGTCTATGATAAGGCGTATCAGTTGTTCAAGCGTGGCACGCTTGATGGTATCAAGGAAGGATACCTCGTCCAACGTATCGGCTTCCGGCAGGGCACCCCTGTCGAGGCCGGTCAAGAACTCTCGGCCTTTAAGGTCGTGCCGGATAATCCGAAGGACATCCTCGGTGATGGTGATAAGCCCATCCAGTTTGAGGTGCCCTTCCTTCCGCAGGGCTTCATGGAGTTGAATAAGGCTGTCGCTGCCTGATCAACTCTGATAGAATACCCCCGTGCCCCCGAGGTGCGGGGGTATTCCTTTATCTGATTGGAGTAGACATGGCTTTCGAACTGTCTAGGATTATTTCGTCTATCAAGCCTACGGTTAAGGCTATCGACGTGCCCCTGAATACCCAGGATGCGGAGCGTTTCGCTCAGTTGGTCGAACTGGCTAAGACCGCGCAGATCGCTGAGGCACCGCTGTCCCGTTCGATTACCGACACTGCCCCTGGTGTCGAGCTTGAGGAAGAGCTTGAAAAGCTGCGCAAGCAGACGATCACTCTGCGTCTGCGCGCACTGTCGAACAAGGAGCTGTACGTCCTGAAGCGCAAGGTCTGGGAAGACCCGTTCTTCTCTACGAAGAACAAGAGCGCTGAGGAAAAGGCTGTCATCGAGATCGAGCGCGAGGACCGTCTGATGGAGTACATCGTTTCCCGTAGCTGTGTTGAAATTACGGATAACGAGACTGGCGAGTCGAAGAATGGTCTGGACGAGGACGAGGCTGCGCAGCTTCGTGGCTATCTGCCTGAGTTCCTGTGGCAGCAGATTTGCGCTACGTGGAATGATGCTCAGGAGCTTGGAGCTGTGGTATCCGAGGCGATCTCTGACCCTACGTTTCGTGGGGACGGAGCTGAGCAAGCCGGAGAACCAGTGGATGCTTCTGCTGCTGAAGACGGCGAGAGCGGAGAGTAAGCCTCCGACACTGTTTACAGGCGCGCACGGCATGTTTGCTCGGGTTGCGCCTGTGTGGATTGGTGATGAGCTTGACTCGGAGCCGATAGATCAAACTGAATACACTAACTTGGACCTGGCTTTGGCTGCGGGTTATCAGTATTATCTCGATAGTCTATGTACCAAGTGTGGTACGCCGCTTTGGTATGGGCGTAGTGAGCATAGTGCAATTGAGTTCCATGTTGAGACATCGACGTGTTATTCGTGTGCTGAGCTTGATCGTCATCGTGAGCACGCGAAGGAAACCAAGCCGGGTGAAAGCACATACACGGTGATGGGCACTGTCGAATACTCGGACGGTACGAAAGAGCCGTTGCCTTCACCTCTTGAAGCGCTTGAGCAAGTTAGGTAGGAAAAGTCCCTGGTATCATTGAAGTGGTATCAGGGACTTTTCTTTTTAGGAGTTAAGGTGGCAGACGAGTCAATCAAGATCGACATTGACGTTAACGCTGCTGGGGCAGATAAGGCGGCACAGAGCATTGGTGCTCTGGAAAAGCAGATTGGTTCGCTTCAGAGTGCTGTCGCTTCTCTGAAGGCACCTTCTGGTCGTGGCGGTACTGTTCTTGATTCTTTGCAGCTTGACAGCTCGAAGGTCAAGAATATGCGCGATTCTGCATCTGCGCTGAAGTCGGTTGCGGACGCGCTTGGCTCGTTGAATAAGGCTGCTGGGGACGCTAGTAAGGCTGATTTGTCGGCGGGTGTCGATAAGGCTGTTTCGGCGTATCGACAGTTCATCCGTGAGACTCGCACGATGAACAGCTTGAGCAAGGACCATATCGCTAAGCTGAAGGATACTGCCTCGGCTATGCGTGAGGTGGCTTCTGCGTCTAATGCTATGGCTGAGGCTGAGAATAAGGCGAAGAAGGCTCAGGCTCAACTGAATCAGTCGCAGGCGCGTAAGACTGAGGCACAGGCTGAGAAGTTGCGTGCGCAGGCTTCTGTGAAGCGTGAGGATAATGCTCTTCCTTTGCAGCGGCAGAAGGGCCGTGACGAGCGGAACCTTGTGCGGGCGAAGGGCAATGAGGCTGCGCGTCTTGCTGAGATTCAGTCTACGTCTCGTCTTGCTGAGGTTGAGGCGCGCATGGCTGCTTCGACAGTCGCGGCTGAGGCTAAGCGTGAGGCTGCTGTCGCTAGTGCGTCTGCTCGTATTGGTGCTGCCCGTGAGGCTGAAGCTGCTCGCACTGAGCGTGCGCGTATTCGTGAGGAAGAGCTGACTAAGCGTACTGCTATTCGTTCTGATGCGAGTAATGCTCGCGCTAATGCTCGTATGAGTGAGCACGCTATTGAGAACGCTCGTTATGCTGCTCGTGACATGGCCGTGTATTACGGCGCTATTACCGCTGGCATTGGTCGTGTGGTGTCGTCTGCTGCTCAGGCTGGTATTGCGCAGGAGCGCGCATTTGCTGATGTGGAGCGTACCGCTCAAGGTACGACGCAGAGTTTGAATGAGCTGAAGAAGTCTTACACTGAGCTTTCTACGACGACTACTACGTCGTTTGCTGATCTGTCGAAGATTGGCACGCTTGGTGCGCAGATGAACATTCCGACTAACCAGCTCAAGGACTTCACGAAGGCTGTCGCTGAGTTCTCTACCGTGACGGGCATGGAGGTCGAGTCTGCAACTACCGCGTTTGGTCGTTTCGGTCAGATGATGGGCGGCTTGCAGGAGTCCGCTAAGGGCAAGGGCGACGGCTACGCGGTTCTGGCTAACCAGATTGCTGATCTTGGTGCGAAGTCGGTTGCGACTGAGCCTGAGATCGCTAACATGGCCGTGTCTATTGCAGCCCAGGGTAAGTCGGCTGGCTTCACTCAGAATGAGATTCTCGCCCTGTCGTCTACGTTGTCGTCGCTCGCTATTCCGAAGGAATGGGCGCGCGGTTCGCTTCAGCGTATCTTTAACTCGATCAATGCGGCTGCTGCTGATGGTGGTGAAAAGATGCACACCTACGCTCAGGCTGTCGGCGTGACTGATGCTGAGTTCCAGAAGTTGTGGCGTGACGACCCGAATAAGGTGTTCCAGGGCATCTTGCAGAACCTTGCGGGTATCAGCGATAAGGTGGAGAAGGCTCAGGCGATTAAGGACTTGGGCTTCAAGAACGTGCGTGACGTTGAATTGCTGTCGCGTATGTCGAACAGTGTCGGTCTGTATGTGGAGCAGCTGAAGGAAGCTGAGGCGGCTTCTAAGGGTACGACGTTCATTGATGAGTCGATGGGCATCATCATGGACACTATGGCTGCGAAGGTTGAGGCTTTCCAGCACGCCTTGCAGAACGCGGGAGCGGCTATGAACTCTAGCTTCATGGTTCCGTTCAAGCTGCTGATTTCTACTGCGACAGGTATCGTTAACGCTTTCGCTAAGTTGCCTGCCCCTATTCAGGCGTTTGTTGGTGCGCTCGCGGCTGTGGCGACAGTGCGTGTTGGGTTGTTGGCTACGAAGGCTGCGGCTGTGTCGATGTCTGCTACGTATTTGCAGATGGGTAATCGTATGCGTCAAGCGACAGGTGATGCGAGTTTGACGTGGGGTACTGTGTGGAAGGCTGTGAACCAGGCTCGAACGGCTACGGTCGCTTACGACAGTACGCTTGCGGCTAATGTGGCTACTGCTAATGCGGCTGCTGCGGCTAACCAGAGGCTTGCTGCTGCGGATAATGCGGTGGCTGCTGCGGCTGGTAAGGCTGCGGCTGCTAAGGGTGCTCAGGCTGCTGCGTCTGCGGTTTCTACTGGTGCTTCTGTGGCTTCTGGCGCTGGTCAGGCTGTGGGCGCGCTGTCTAAGCTGTCGTCGGTTGGCTCTGGCCTCATGGCTATGTTTGGTGGCCCGTGGGGTATTGCTATCTCGGCTGGCTTGTCGCTCGTGTCTGTCGGCGCTACGTACTTGGGTGATGCTTTCCAGGAGTCGTCGGCTAAGGCTGACGAGTTTAAGAACGCTGTGGGTGGTTCTTCGGCTATTCTGAACGCTTTGGCTCAGGATACGAAGGAAGTTGGTAACGGCACGCAGACTGGCTTTGTGGAGCTGAACGCAACTATTGAACAGAATGGTGAAGTTCTGACAGCCAACGGTCAGGCGCTCGGTTACTACGTGGATAAGTCCGGCCAGGTTGTTCAGGCTACTCACGAGCAGGCTGCGGCTATGGGTTACTCTACCTTGAAGATTGGTGAGCATACTCAAGCGTTGATTATGGATGCTGTTCAAGGCTCTGACGCTTTCAAGGGCATGTCGAAGGAAACCAAGCAGGCTCTTGTCGATATGGGCTTCTCGTATCAGAAGTACATCAAACTCGCGTCTACGTCTGAAGCTCAGGGCGGTGGTCAGGCGGCTGCTGATGCCTATGTGAATGGTTATATTGAGCAGATTAAGGCTCGCAAGGCTGACGCTGTTAACGCTGTTAACCAGACGGTTGTTGACACTGGTACCATGAATGGTACTGGCGGCGGCAATGCTGCTGCTAACCAGAAGCGTGCTGATGCTGCAAAGCCGTACAACCAGCAGATCGAGGCTCTGGAAGGCTTGAAGTCTAAGACTGAGGGTGTCGGTGGCGCTATGCGTGATGCCCTGAATGACGCGATTCTTTTCGGCCAGGGTGTCGAAGAGACGGGCGACGCAGCAGAAGGGGCTGGCCTGAAGATCGGTGATGCTAAGGGCGAGTTTCATAGCATGGCCGAGGCTATCCGCTCTGTGCTTGATGAGATGTTCTCTTCGACAGATGCGGCTGCCGCTCTCGATTCGTCGTTGCAGCAGGTGTACGAGTCGATGCAGGAGCACGGCACGTCGATGGACCCGAACAGTCCGGACGGCCAGGCGAACATTGCTGCTATCTCGGACTACTTCGAGAAGATGGGCAATGCCGCTGCTGCTGGTATCGAGGAAATGGGACTGACTGGTGAAGAGGCGTACCAGTACGCCCAGCAGTCAATCCAAGACACTATCGACTTCCTTGCTGCCCAGGGCTTCGACATGAGCCAATTCCAGCAGCAACGAGACACTATGGCCGCAATTATTGCTCAGCCATACCAGTCTGGCGAGGTTGACCATTCTGCTACGGATGCGTCGCTTGGTCAGATGGTCGATAACGCGGCTCAGGCTGTGTCGCAGGCTCAAGGTTTCCTTGGCAAGGTGCAGGCTATCTGGAACTCCATCCAGTCGTACATGGGTCTGATTGGTGGGGCGAAGTCTAAGACGGGTAAGGGTTCATACACTCCGGGACAGAAGTCCAAGATTCGTATGCCAACCTTTGCTAACCGTAACAATGGTGCGTCGGCGTTTAGCGGCAACAACTTCAGGGCTAAGCCTTCTCGCTCCGGTGGTGGAGGCGGTGGCCGTTCGCCTCGTTCCGGTGGAGGCGGCGGTGCGGGCCGTGCAAAGAAGGAAACGAAGACTGCTGCTGAGCTTTTCGAGGACTTCCTTAGTCGCTTGAAGTCTGCGCTCGATAAGGCGTTGTCTACGTGGTGGCGCTCTACGACTGCTCAGGACAACTACCGTAAGGGTCTGAACAGCCTGAAGAAGGATGTTGAGGGCACGACGAAGAAGATCACTGATCTTCGTAAGGAGAATGAAAAGCTTGCGTCGGATATGCGTAAGAACCAGCAGGAACTTCATGACGCTGAGTTCTTCCATGCTGTCGCTGTGAAGTATGGTGACACGGAGCGTGCGCAGTCTACTCAGGTTGATATTGACGAGGCTAAGCAAAAGATCAGTGAAGGCCAGTCGAAGATTGCGGACAACGACAAGGAGATCGCAACTCTTCAGGCTGGGCAGTTTGCACTGAAGGGCTACACGGAGGCGGCTATCGCTAACCGTGAGGCTTTGCGGTCGTTGCAGTCTCAGATGATTGGTTTGATTGAGGCGTATGCTGCTGCCGGTCATTCGACACAGGAGATCGAGGCGTACACGCAATCGCTGAAGCGTCAGTTTATTGAGCAGGTTACTCAGCTTGGGTTCAACCAGGGTGAAGTGACTGAGCTTGCTGGCGCGTTTGATAGCTTGACTTCGACAATTGGGCAGGTTCCTCGTGATGTGAGGGAAAACGTGACGGATAACGGCACTGTCGCTTCGACACAGGGTGCCATTGATTCGTTGCACGCTGACCCTGTGACGGTTCCCGTTCAGCCAAGTCAGCGTGAGATCAACGTCAGGGTCAGGTACCAGATTGATGAGGCATCCTACAACGCTGCGCGTCATGCTGCATGGATGAATCCGCTGGGTAGTCAGAACCGTACTGTTCGTACCCGTTCTGGTAGGAACATCGGAACTATGTATACAGGTGGTTTACTGTCGAGCGCGAACTCTCTGCCTGGTTTCGCAGGTGGTGGCTTGTTGCCTGGTCGTCCCCCGGCTAACCCGAAGGCCGACAACCTCATGGCTACGGACGGCAAGGGTATGTTCCGCGTTCGTAGCGGCGAGTACGTGATTTCTCAGCCCGCTGTCGATTTCTACGGCAAGAACTTCATGAACGCCTTGAACACGATGCAAGTGCCCGTGTCGGCTGGTGGTGTCTATGCTATGGGTGGTAGCTCTGATCTTGTTACAATTAACCCAGCACAGTTTAATCAGTTGGTGAAGGCTGTTTCTACGGCTGTCGTCCTTGATGGTCGTGCAATTAGCCAGAGCATCGACAATGGGAATATGAGGACAGGGAATCGTGGTGTCTACTAGGGGTTGTGAAACTCGCGAGGTTTGTTTCGGTGTTGGTAATGATGTTATCGAGTGGTTTCCGGCACCAGATGAGTCGCCCGTTTCGACTAATGTTCATTCGGGCGACTCGCAGCGCCTTTTGAATGGGCTTGCCTACATGGGTGGTTCTGTGTATGGTGGTAAGCATTATGAGCTGTCGTGGTCATTCTTGAATCGTGAGCAGGCTGATCTGTTCCGCAAGTTGTTCATGAATCGTACGGGTGAATGGGTGTCATATGCTGACCCGTTTGCGTTTAATAACTTGCTGTCTCCCTTGATGGGGTTGCCGTACCTGCATTACCATGTTGGCTCGCCGTTTGCTTTTAATGATTGGGGCAAGCAGGCGCTGTTCCCAACGAAGGCTCTTGATAGCACTACAGGGCACCCGGGTGTGATCTTGAAGCCTAACATGCTGAACATGCATAATAAGTTTTATAGCCGTGATGAGCGCCTTAATGGGCACGAAACGACACTGTCATTAAGCAAGCCTGGTGAGTACACTGAGCGTGTTGTTATCCCTAAAGGTTGGTATGGGACTTTCTTTGCGAAGGGTGATGTGGATGGTAAGCGTCCATTTGAGTGGAGCTTTAACCGTGTTGACAGTGGTGGTTTGCCTACACATGTTCAGACCTCGTTGAAGAACAGGGTTTTCGGTTTTGGCGATGGTATCTGGGAGATTACGATGAAGCCTCTCGAAGAAGGTCATCTTGCGTGGGCTGGCTTGAGGTTGTCGAAATACCCTATGAATAACGAGGACCTTACTAACTTTAGACCAACTGAGTATGAGTACTCTTATCCGGCTGGTGGGGGCAATCTTCAGGTTGTCCCTGGTTCAGCTAATTTGGTGACTGTTAATAACTATCGTGGACATTTTACGGCTTCTGTGACGTTGGAGGAGGTTTACTCATGGTGATGCAGGCTATTGGCTTCACTAACAATAAGCTGACTGGCTGGTCTGTCGTTGAGGATGCTGTCTCTCTTGATCGTGATTCTACGACTGGTGGCTTTTCTGAGTATTCTCTTGAGGGCGCTGGGTATGTTGAGGCTTCGGGTGTGATGTTCAAGGAGATCATGCTCGATAGTCCCGTCTTTGGCCGTACTCACGCATTTGTCCGCTCGATTACAAACACTCCTTGGTCGTGGTCGGCTACGCTTAATGACCCATTCTACCGTCTTGACGTGACTGCCAGTGTGTCTCACCTTAAACATGTACCTATTGATAAGGTTGTTGCACATGTGTTTAAGGCGGCTGGTGCTACACCACCAAAGGTGTATATCGCTAAGTCTACGTCGTATGAGCAAAACCCGTTTCTGGCATTAAATAGCGGAACTAATGCTTTTACGTTCATTTTTCCTGGGGGTAAGGGAAATCTGTGGACTATCCTCAAGAGTTTCCTTTCTGCGAATAATTATCAGATTACCTGGATTTATGACACTATTGTCCTTTTTGAGAACCATACTGTACTGACGAGGTTCCAGGGACACACAGCCGATTATTCGCTTCAATGGGCTGTTAGTGAGCCATTCTCACATATTGAGTGTACTTACTACCCACCTACTCGTAGGTGGCTTACTTCAGATTATCCTTCGGGCCATAAGGAGAACGGTGACCCACGTGTTGCTGGCGAGGATGTCATCTCTACAGTTTATCCTCAGCCATCTGATAACAAGACAGATGTAGAAGTTATCAAGGATGCTGAGGTTATGTCAGTAGAAGCAGGCGAGACGAAAGAGTTTATCCTTGAGATTCAAGGTACTCTCGACTACATCTACTCTCAGCCTGAGTGCGTTATGCCATCCAAGATTGTTCCTTGGCTGAATATTCGCTATACTGAGGGTGCCAACGGTGAAGTATTTGCTCGCTCTGTTTACTGTGTCGTTGGTAAGGATAACAAGCCAATCACTCCTGCGCAGTGGCGTGCTGAAGGCGGCTCCCTTAAGGTTGAGAAGGGTGATGAGGCTAATCAGATCAAGGTGACTGTGACGGGCATGTCTAATGAACGTCTCGCACCGTTCCGTATTGCTGAGTCAGATGGCCAGAACGACTACTGCTCCCTACGTATTCATGGACACGCTTACTTGTGTGAACATGAAACAATCACGTTCTACACCGGCTATCCATACAAAACGGAACCACTAAAGATCGACAGTATGAATATCACGAACAAGACACAGGCATATGATGCGTGTGTCTATGCCGCACAAAAGGCTTTCGGTTATTCCGCTGAGTTGGAGTGGACAGGCAAGCCACCCTTGCATGAGGCATACACCAATGTTGTGTATGACTTCGAGCGTGAGCCTGTGTACCTGTCTGATGTCAATGCTTTTACTGGCGCACCGTTGCCTGAGAAGGCTGCTGAGAAGTGGCCTCGGGGTACGACCATGAAGAAGATTATGGACGACTTGTTAGAGTTCACGAAGAATAAGGCAGTCGTCTCTAACCAGCAGGTGTTTGGACGTATTGCTGGTACGACAGCTGTGTACGATGCGTTCACGTGGCACATTCAATCAGCTTCGTATGATGAGTCAAGTGTGAAGGCTTCGTGTGAGGCGCTTACGAGGGTGTCGGATGTTGCTACAATATTTGATAGGCCGCGAGTGGCCGACTACCCGCTTGAGCGTGGTATGACGCTTCGGGAGCTGACATTGAAGGGAGTAAGCCATAGTGAAGCACAATCTGCCCCAGCCGTCGCAGGCATGGGGAAGTAGCATCGACAGGCGGGTTGCATACCTAGAGAATGACATGACCTTGATGAAAAGCAAGGTCAACAATTCTTATGATGCAGTTAGTGCGTTGACTGCATCACGCGCCGCTAATGGTGTTGCACAGCCGTTCTATGAAGAGAAGATCGTTTACCAGCCAGGTGGGCATGACGGAATTGGTGGCTATGAGGACTTGTGGAAAGTGCCGCTTGACTGGGGTAACGCAGGTTCATTCATGCAGCTGTCGATCACAGGCTACATGTATATGCCTCTAAGAGACATTAACTTGGATAACTACACACAGCCCCAGGTGATCATTGGTGTACGAGACAATCAGAACAACGAGCGTAGACTGGTTAGTTATGCGAGCACTATTGTAGAGCGTATAAATAACAGTACTCGGTACGCACTATCAAGTGGGCTGTCGTTCACGATGGTTGTTGACTTCGACAGGTTTCAGTACGGAAGTGCCTTTGTCGGTGTCCAAGGTATATCAGGCACCCCGCGTTACATCAACAATCATGACAGCCGCGCATATTTGTCCGTTCAACTTTCAGGAGTAAGGTACTAACATGGGTCAACTCAACGAACAGGGTATTTGGAATTACAGCGATAATGATATTGTCCAGACATGGCCAGTCTTTATGAACCTCGGGTTCAACTCTGTCTCTGACGTTGTGAAGCAGCTTCAGAAGGGCCGTGTCATTATTGCTAACAATGCGAGTGATTATGACTCTAAGCTGACTGCTATCCGCAAGGCCGGTGGTGGTCAATTTGATGTACTGGTGTACCGTAAGGACACCAAGGAGCTTCTTATCAACGTGAACGGCCAGCTCACTAAGATTTGGGGTGGGGCTGTCGAAACGGATTACGTGAACGAAAATGCGACATTTTCAACCTATAAGCGCTATACTGCTGATGGGGCCGCTGCACGTGTTAGCCGTAATGTTCGCTTGCCGAAGGCCGGACTCTGGCTGATCTCAGGTCAGATCACGATCACTAACGACGTTGACGCTAACGGAGCTTACATCGACGTTTTTATGACGGTTGATGGCAAGGAACACAACGTAGGGGTGTTCAACACCTACAACCACAACAGGAACGTCATGTTCGTTCACTTAGGACCAATTGCTAAGTACGTTGACACACCCGGCAAGGAAGTGTCCGTATCGGCGCGGATTTCTGTAAACCAGAACGTGAACATCGGCTGGGGCGGTCTTACTATCCAGGCGACAAAGATCGGCTAGTGTGCTAGACTAGACCACGACAGTTAACCACCTCGTGCGGGTGCTGCGACTGTTGGGTGTGGCACAGAAAACCCCTCTGCTAGTTCTCCTTTCCTAGCAGAGGGGTTTTCGCTATCTCGGCCACCCGTTGTCGAGTGTCCACTTGTGCTTCAGCTCGTGAACCAGGTAGTACACGAGATGTCGGAAGGCATCACGGACATCGTTAGCATCCTTGTAGTTCACGTCCTTACCCGTGAGCCACCACCCCAGGTTCTTCAGTGTCGCGTCCTTGACCAGGCCCTTGGCCTGTGCCGGTGTCTGGTAGTGGATGTCATCGACAAACCAGTCAAGGATTGCGTTGACCTTCACGGGGGTGAGGTCGGCTGTGAACTTGTTGCTGGGTCGCAGGTCGAACTGCTCTGCGACGACAACGGCTTGAGGGTATTCGTCAAGGTAGTGCTTGATGAGTTCTGCCGTTTCGGTGTGTGTCGAGCAGATGAACTGGTCGAAGTGTAGAATCTCCACCTCTTCTTCAACGCGTGCCACAACGAGGCCGGTGTTCACACCGGGGTCAATTGCTATTACCGTCGTCGTCATTATCTTCCTCCATCCAGTTTTCGGTGATGACTGCATATCCGGTACCAGTGAGCCTGTTTCGGCCTGTCGGTGAGAGGCCACCGAAAATACCGGAACGGAACTTTTTGCCGTCGGTTGGTGTTTCTTCTGCTATCAGACAGTCTTGAAGGCATTGTTCCTTGATGGGGCACTTACTACAGAAAGCCCTTACGACTGTTTCGTAGAGTGTCGGGTCGTAGAACCATTCGGTTGGTGCTCCACTACAGGGTGCCTGATCGTAGCTTGTCACACTTCCTCCCAGTTGTTGCCAACTTCTGCTTCTGCCACAAATGGCACTCGGTTAAAGACAAGTGTTGCTGCCTTGGACATTTCGCGTTCCATCATTGCTCCACATTCTGAGACATGTTCTTCGGGACACTCGATGTAAATAGCATCGTGGACGAGGCCGACGATCTTCGCGCCGTACTGCCCTACTTGCTTGTTGACTTCGATTGCTGCGTGGAGGCAGATGTCATTTGCCGTTGACTGTGGAACGAAGGCGAGTGCTTCGTTCTGTGTCGAATTGTAGTTTGCATCCGCAATGAACAGGGGGTTGAACGTGAGTCCGAACTTGGTTTCTCGCTCGTGGTCCTCTTCCTTTCGTCCGACGCTATGCTTAACTCGTGCCTGCCAGTCTCGAAGCCCCGGGTAGGAGCCGAGGTATTGATCGACTACATGTTGTGCGGCCTCAAGGGGCTGTTCAAGAGCTGTTGCAATTGCAGGTACACCTCTATTATAGTTCAAACCGTACACCACACTTTTGACCAGTGCGCGTCGGTTCTTTGCAGTCTTTGGCTGTTCATGCTTGAAATCCTCGTACGCTTCGATTGTCGGGAACTCTTCTGGCCAGATTTTCGTCATCAGGTCATCGAAGAAGTCAGGCGCGCCCGGCTGGAAGGCAGCAATCATGGCTTCGTCGTCCGCAAGCTCAGCGACAGTGCGCAACTCAGCCTGAGAGTAGTCGCAGCTCACAATCTTATTGCCCGGCTCAGCGACAAGGGCACGCTTGATACCACTGTCGCGCCCCATCGTCTGAATCGCCGGGCCTTTAGCCGACAGGCGACCAGTCTTAGCACCATGAGGCAGGTAGTACGGGTGGATACGTCCATCCTCACCGACCTTACGCCGCACGTTAGCAATGAACGAGCCAATCACCTTAGCTGCGTAGCGATACTCAAGCAGAGCGTCGATAAACTCCACTTCCTTACCGCCACGGCGCAGCTTCTTCAGGTGGTCACTGTCGAACGACGGGGACGACACACCCTTGGAGGTGAAGTAGTCCTTGATCTGCTTCGGTGACTGAGGGTTGAAGTCCTCGCCTGCGTGTTCACGGAGCACTGCTAGGCTATCGTCACACTGACGCTTATACTTCTTCTCAAGCTCGTCAAGAGCATCGAGTGAGACTGCAACGCCGTTCATCTGCACGTCGTTGAGAACCTTCGTAACCTGCATACGGTAGCGGTAGTACTTGTACTTGCCACTGTTCTTCAGTAGTTGCTCGAAGTACTTGTAAAGCTCATAGGTCCAGTACGCATCATAAATGTTGTACTTGTAGAGTTTGTCTCGTGGGATAAGCTCGAAGTGTGCTCCACCCTTCAGATACTTCTTTGCGTCAGAGTCCCAATCAGCAGCACGCAACCAACGTCGAGCGGTAGGCTTCAGACCATGCTCACCGGCCAGGTTGTCCATGACGAAGTGCATGAGCAACGTGTCCTCGTGATGGTACACGCGGATGCCAAGACGAGCCGACAGGTAGGGCATGTCGAACGTGCCGTTATGGGCAATGACAGCGCAGGTGTCGCACAGTCGCTTGATGAGGTCTGCCGCCTTGTCGGTCTCAGCGAGTTCTTCAGGAATAACGACACCAAACTTGCCATTCCACAGGGCAATAGACAGGATACGACCAGCCGCAAAAGTATCTTCCTCAATGTTGCCCGCCGATTCGATATCGAGAGCAATCAAGGTGCCAGGCTTGAACTCGATGTCCTGCCCTTCCCAGACAACCCAATCCTTGCCAAGTTCCAGGCCAGGGTCAACAGGACCGAGGAAGGCGTACTGGAACGCCTGAGCGAGGAACAGAATAGCCTGCGGATGAGTCACAATCTGCTTTGGAGAAAGCGACTTGAAGGCATCACCCTTATAGCCCTTGACCGTGCCGAGGGTGATGCCGATGCCTTCTTCGGTGGTGTCGTCGGTGAGTTCGACAGCCGCATCTTCTGGCAGACCTGCCACCGTCCTTGCACGCTTGAGTAGAATCTGCGCAAGGACGGGCAGCTTGTCGATGTTTTCAGTTAAGACTTTCATACCTGCCCTCCTGTGTACTTAATGAATCGTTCATTGTTGGACTTACCCTTCACGACTTCTTGGATTACTCCACGTGCCTGAGCATATGTGATGATTTCCTTCAGTTCGCGCATACCACTTATCTCCGACTGGAACTTCAACATGAGTTTCGGAATCGAAACCATACCATTGTCGGTGCGTGCAACGAAGTTAATGAGCTTGTCCACCTTGTTACTGAAGTTACTGTTCTTCACGTGATGAATGAACACCTCGTTAGAAGACAACCATATGGACGCGAGAGAAATAGCCTTGAGCATTTCCCGCATTGAGACAACGACAGTACCCTTCGAGTTAGGGCCGTTGTACATGGCAAGCAGCGCCGCAATACGCAGAACAGAGAACGTCATGCGCTCGGTGCCGGGGAACAGCTCACGGCTATTCAGCATGTGTCGCTCTGCCAGAACCTTGGCTTCTTCTGAGAAGTCAATCCACCGCTCGAACACGTCAGGCTCGAACTCGATAGGGTTGCGAACTTCCTCGTTAGGCATCCGCGCTGCCTGCCGTGCGCTGAATTGCGCGTCGAACTTAGCGACCGACTTGATGAGGTTCGATAGCATGAAGTCTCGCTGCTTGTCCTCAATCTTGCCTGTCGATGCGCTCACGGTCACGAGCTTCACGTCCTGAGAGGACGTGATGTATTTATCTCGGTCGTCGATGACGACGAGACAGCGAGGCGTGAAGCCGGACTCCACCTTCTCGGTCGTCAAGTGCTTCGCGGCTTGGTCCAAAATGCCTGTCCCGTAGAACGTCATATAATACGGGGTCGCAGTCTGGTACGCAACCTTGCCGCCCTTGTCTTTACGTGCGACAGCGGGGATGTAGCCGTCGTAAGACTTGGTGAGGAACGGCATCATCGAGGACATATAGCTACCCTTCTGGGCGGCGTGTGCAAAGAAGTCCTGCACCTCATCAATTGCGAACAGGCCAGACTCTTTCGGCTTGGTACGCAGGTATGCAGACAGTGCTTCACCTGTCGAGTCTTCCGGTGCAATGAAAGCGTCTGGCCCCTTGCCGATACCAACAGCCACGTCTCGCATCATGGACTCAGCGAGGCGCAGTGACGTTGACTTGCGCGACTGAGTAGTACGTCCCAGAACCAGGAAGTACAAGTTCAGTGGCATCTTCTGGACGTTCGTTGGGAGGAACGCATATTTTGCGAACATGGACGACAGGATAGCGAGAGCGCCCGCGTAGTGGAACTGCTTAGGGGCCATTGCTGACTTGGTTGATGCCCATGCTGCGAACTGATCGACAAACAGACCCATTGGTTCTTCCTCGTCCTCATGCAGGAAGTTCACGTCCTGCAAGGTGAGTTCGCGTGCTTCACTCAGGAGGTAGGAGGAACCGATACGGGTTGTCGCCTCAAGATCATTTTCCGTGGGGCCGTCATGCTCAGACTTCCAACGCGCATAGTCACGGTTGATCTGTTTCCAGAGGTATCCGTCGCCGCGTCCGTCTGCCTCGAACTTGTTGAACTCGGTGGCACGTACGACTGCGAAGGCTTCAACGATTGAACAACCTTCTTCCCAGAGGGCGCACTGAAGATGGTACATCTTCGAGCTGCGGTCCTCGTCGTCGTTGAAGGTGTCGTCCGTAGCCAGGTCGGTGATGTAGCTACGGTTCACCATGCCCAACACCTCAAACATGCTGGGGATGTCGGTAGGGAAGTCTTCTTCCTCGATGCCCATACGTTCGACAGGCGGGTACTCAGCCGCGAACTCTGCTGCGGTGATCGCCTCGTCGTTCACCTCAATGGTGATCTCCCAGGGCTTCACCTTCTTGAGGTTGTGTGTGAATGGGACGCGGAGCTTCTTCGACAGGGGCCAGCCTCGGTCCATGCCGTCGTTCTTGTGGTGCTCGTAGAGTCCTCGTGAGAGGGCTTCGAGCATGTCGTTGGACAGGTCGGCGGCATCTTCAAGTAGCCAGTATCCTTGCCAGTGCTTCTCACTTGTCTGGACGGTGATAGAGGGCTTGATCTTCAGCTTGTCGATGGGGCAGTCGTCGCCGTCTGCCCAGACGCACGCTGCCTTTGTCACGTTATCCTTGGCTGCGTGCCTCGTGTTCGACAGGGCCGGGGGCTTGGTGTAGAGAAAGGGGCTGTAGTACACGTCCAGATCAGCGTTAGCTTCGGCGTATGCCACCATTTTGTCGAGCTGCGCTGGCAGCTCAAACCACCGGAAGTTAGTCAGGCCGCCCATAGGCCCCTTGAGGATGATGGGGGTCCAGCCTTCACCGTCTGGGAGGACTGCTTGGAAGAAACTCTTAATGTTCATAGCTCTCCTTTCTGCTCGTATATAGTACGGCGGGCCGTACCTTGGTGTCAAGATACGGCCCGCCTGTGTAGATCAGAGTTCGATCTTGGTTGCCTTAGACTTCTTCTTAGTCTTGGCTTCGTCCCATTCGACCTTCTTGATGTTGTTGTTCTTGCGCATCTCGCCGTTGTACTCGCGCTCTTCAATGTCAATGGTGATCGTCGCAGTCTTACCAACGATGTCAGCGGCCACCTTGTAGTAGTAGTCCTCGGTACGACCAGTGGGCTCTTCGGGCCATGCATTGCCGGAGGCCTCGCAGAACTTCGGCAGGTCCCAGTGCAGGCCATTCTTGGTAACGAGGACCAGCCAGTAGCGAACCTGGCGGGATGCGTGGTCGCCCTCGGTGACGATGAAGTCCACCGTGTACATGGCCTTGCCATTCTTGGACTCTCCCAGCTCACAGGCATTGACAGTCACCTTGTACTGGCCCTTGGGAAGAGGCTCAAAGGACATGGACTCAGCGACATTCAGGGACATAAGCTCGTTGAAATTGATTGCCATGTTAATCAGTTCTCCTTCTTGTTGGTGTTGTAATCTTCGATGGTCTCAGGGAGCCACCCGAGGGCAGCAGTTCGCTTGTAGGTAACGATTGCGTCAGGCTGTGGGAACTTCCCAGTGTTGATGCGGTACAGCAAGGTCGTTCGACCAACTCCCGTACGCTCCGATGCGTCGTTAATAGAGAGGTACCTAGTCGTCATTCTCAGTCGTGTCCTTTCCGTTCTCGAAGTGCTCATGGACCCAACCCATGATCTTGTCGAACGACGGGTTGCCAACCATTGCGGGCATGTTGTCGAATCGGGTCTTGGTGAGGATGGAGGATGCCGACTTAACTGTCAGGACAGTGATGAGGTTTTCTTCCCCGTCTTCTCCCACGTCCTCCCATGTCATCCTGCCGATGATGTCGAAGATCGCGGGGAGCTTCTTAAAGCTCTTCTTGCCCTCAAAGTCAGGGGCAATCTGAGAGAGCCGTTCTGTCTCCACAATCTCGCGTGACTCGTGGGTGATCGTGATGATGTTCAAGCCCATGTCGAAGGCAATCGTATTAACAAGGTCGAGCACCTTGTCGTACGCGGCTGCCCACATAGCGAAAGAATCCTTTGGGTTGACCGCCGCAAAATGGAGCTTGATAAGCTCTTGAAGCCTGTCAACTGTGTCGATGACGACAGTGTTGAAGGGCTTATCCTTGGCATCACTGATTTTGACGAGTAGGTCTGCGAACTCCCGATACGTTGCAGGCTGAACAATGAGCATATTATCCAGATCACCGAACTTGGCAGCGGGGGCAGTACCTCGCTCCAAGTCAACATAGAGGACAGGTCCTAGCTCTTCAACCTTAGAGGTCGAGGATGCAAGGCTTGTCTTGCCGGTGCCGGAGGGTCCGTACAGGAGCACCTTCAGCTTGGGCGTGGTGGTTCGTGGGTCGGACACTTCGATATCAATTCCCTTCAGGAACTTGTCGAACCTTCCCATGTTTCTCCTTTCTTTTTAGCGCTTGAAAGCGCAGTAGTAACAGCCGGGGTGGCTGTCGAGTTCTCCCAGGTTGTCCGGGTTATCGGTGGCCCACTTGAAAATCTCGTTGGCACGTTCCAGGACAGCCAGGGCGGCTTCTCGGTTGTACTTGAAGCACAACTCGTGAGTTGCCGTTGTGACAGATTCTATCGTAGCATCCCTGGGAAACAAAATCAGGGAGGTGTGATTCACACCATAGCCAGCGTTCTCCATACCCAACCCGTACAACTGGGTTTGGTAATAGTACTTTTTGAGTTGGCCTTCGGTTAACGAGTCCGAATAGAACTCAGGCTCCTGTTCCGTGTTGAAGAACGTTGCAGACGAAAAAGCCTTGATCTTCTTCTTCGATAAGACTTTGTAATCAACAACATGTCCGCTCCTAAGATCAAACCCGTCAGCAGTCCCACGAATCGCTCCATACCCTTCAATCTCGCCAACCGTTACCCTTGTTTCCTTCAGGTAATCTTCCAGCCCCAGTGTCGTCTCAAGGTACAAGTGGAACGCGGTCCCAATCATCGGGGCAAGCGGGTACGTCTTTTCCTCCACATGCACACCCAGCAGCTTTTCTGCCAAGCAACGCTCACACAGGTCTCCCAACTCAGAGGGGCCAACCTTGCGTTGTCGGTCACGCTCAGAAGGCTTCGTCAACTCCCGTACAATACGGTCGTAGATTTCACTCACGCTCTAACCATCTCCTATACTCGGCTTCTTTCAGTGCGTACATGTTCCAAGCAAAATTATGTAGGTCATCTAGTGGAGACTCAATGAGAACCAGAAAGTCTCCCGGTACGAGAACCTTGCGCAATGCTCTGGTACCAAAGCCAGGCATTGTCGTCGTACGACACATGATCTCATTTTCCTTGACATACCACCCCGTCTTCTCAATCTTGTTCAGCTCAATAGCCGTGAACATGCAATCGGGAGGTACCTGTAAGACTAGCTTATTCTTCCCCACGATGAACACCCTTCGACAATCCCTCCAAAAGTGCTGTTGCCTCGCTCGAATTGTTGTAGTCCCCGAGGTACACAACCTCCACAATCTCAGGGCAAGACGAGATAAGATGCGCACAACCACGACACGGATAGTGAGTCACGTAGAGCGTGTACTCGCTCCCATGCTCCTTCATCTGTCGAATCGCATTGCGCTCAGCATGGATAGTGTTGACACAATGGTCATCGACAATCCGGTGCCCTCCCGTGTCGCATGGCTCAAGACCGTGGGGTGTTTCGTTGAACGCGCGAGACACAACCTGTCCCGTTACGCGGTCAACGATCACACACCCCACGTGGGCACGGTCGCAGCGTGACTTCGCCGCCTCATCCCTAGCGGCCCGAATGTACTCTCTCACCTGGAAAGAATCTCCCGCTGTTCATCGGTCAGATTGTTTGCCCACAGAAGCACCTTACGGGAAAAATCTGTTAGGCCCTCGTTGTCGTTCAACAGACCAGGGATAGCCTTCTTGCGGTAGTCGCTGAAAGCAAAACGGTCCCCGTCCACGTACCGCAGCAGACGGCACAGCACAGAATTACGTGACACCACGTAATTACCGTCCGCGTCCTCCACGAGGCCCAGGAGGACAGTACCGTTCAGTCGGTCGGTGAAGTAGTGATGCTCACCAATCGAAAGATCGTCCCGGTCAAAACCACACTCACCTGCAACAGGGTCGGTCCACATGATCGACAGGTCCAGCGGGCGTGCTGCCTGAATGTCGATGTGTGCCGAGGTCATCTCCCTAGCGTTGCACTTCAGATCGTCAACGCTAGGCACCCAAAACACCTTGTTGTCGAACGGGTCCACGACGATCATTTCGTCTTTAGCTGACCACCACTGAGCGCACACGGTGCCCCTGTCGTTGAGCAGTGCGAGCCGTCCGTTAGGCAGCGTCCCGGTCCCGATAACAGCACCACTAGGCGTTGTGACAAGCCCTCCTTCAATGTCAAGGTACTGTCGCTTGACGTATCGTGTGGGAAGGTTCTCCCAACCAAAACCCAATGGGGGTGCGTAGATATCTCGAATGGTTACACCCATTCTTCCTCCTTCGTGTAGTAGTGGAACTCAATCACGGGAATGTACTCCCGTGTTACGTAGTCAGGCTGGTCTGAGTAGTAGTAACGAGCACCGTCAAGGATAATGCTTATGTGTTTCTGCATGAACCAGCGCTCGTCACCACTGGAATTGAAGTACAAATGCAACTCCTGGCTGTCATTGACAGCCTTAGCGTAGTCGCAAATATCTACTGACACGTAGGCTTGCCACGTAGGGTTAAGAGCGTGGATGCACACAACACTCCCGTCCTCAAACTTCAGCCAAGCGTCCTTGTCCTTCATCCAGTATTCAGCGACACTCTTCTTCAGGAGGGCAGAGACCGTCTTGTGGTTGAACTCAATAATCTGCATGATTCAGTCCCAACTTTCCAGCTTGGTTGCATAACGGACAAGAAGCCACACCACAAGCAGGAGAAGCCCCACGAGGATAAGCGCCCCAATGATCAGTGCCATGTAAGCCGCGAAAGCATACACAACCCACATAAAGTAAGCTGGGTACCAGACTCCCGTAATCACGAAAGCGAAACAGAACAGGAGCAGGATGAAACGGCTCTTAGACTTCTTCTCCCGACTTGCGTTCAGCTTGCTAACAGCATCGTTGTAGTAATCGTACATGTTTGTTCTCTCTTTCGGTTTGTTGGTTTGTTGTTTCAGTATTAGATTAGTCCAGATGCCTTCAGCTTGTCAAATCGTTCCTGCAAGCGTCCCAGAACGCGGTCATCCACCGTGTCAGTCGCCTGAATCAGGAAACGGTTAACAGGCTGTGTCTGCCCTTGCCTGTTGAGTCGTCCAGTCGCCTGTTCGTTGATCACAAGGCTGTTAGACTGGCTCAGCCAAATCTCAGTATGGCACACTCGCTGAAGGCCGTCAACACCTTCAGACATGGCCTCATGTTGAGCGACAATGACACGCACGTCCCCATTAATCATGGCATGGAAGTCACCCCGTGACTTGCCAGAGACTTCAATAGCCTTGATACCAGCCTTCTTCAGACGGTACAGCGCAGCCTTAATGAACTTCTGGCTATGCACCCACACGACGACAGGTTCGTCTTCAGGCAGGTCCGCAATAATGTCCATCATTGCGTCGAGCTTGGAAGACTTACAATCTTCCTTATAATCGACAGCCCCTTCCTCGTTGAACGAGGGGACTCCCAGCGTCATCTGTCGCAGACGTAGATCAAGTTCCATCGGGATGCTCAGCGCAAGCGGGTTTTCTCCCAGGAACGTGAGTGCCTTCTGTTCCAGATCGTCATACATCTTTCGCTGCGTGCGAGACAGTTCGACTTCCACGCGGTGAATAATCACGCCCGGCAACTCAGGGTTAGCCTCGGCCTGAGACACTTCGTGATAGGACGGCGCGCCGCGTCGGACCATGCCGGGGGAACGTTCTCCCGAAAAGTCCTTGCCATAGGCCGACCACGGGTTGACTTCCACCTTGAAGAACTTTTCGCAAAAGTCCCAGTAACCTCCGTAGTGATTAGGCCACAGGAACTTCAGCGCCGCCCAAATGTTGCAGGGCTTGTTCCCAGCGGGCGTTGCCGACAGTGCGAGGCGATACTGCGCCTTAATGTGTCGTGCAACGTCAAAGTTGAGCGACGAGTGGTTGCACGCACGATGCCATTCATCAGCAATAACCATGCCAAACTCAATGCCGTAGAACGGCTTAGCCATACTCTTGAAGACGTACTTTTTCGCGCGCCCGTCCCACCGCTTTTCCTTATTCCGCGAGCGCATCAGCTCCCAGGTAATAAAGTACACGCCGGGCACGCGGTTTTCTAGATCGTCCCACACTGCAAGGGCAGTCTTAGTTTTCTTACCAGACAGCGTGCGCATGTCAATTCCGGCGAGCGTCTTCCAGTGCGCCCGCCACCCGGACTCGGTACGGACAGGGGCGACAATGAGAATAATCTGCTCCCCAATAGTGCTACCAAAAGCGTTGAGGGCGTTCCACACGCTCATTGCCGTTTTGCCCGTCCCAAGGCCCGCGCCTACCAGGCCCGTGTACGGCGTTTTGCTGTTTGCCAACCCTTCCAGTACACGCGCCTGGTAGTGGCGCGGCTTGAATGTCATTTAATATATCCTCCAACGGGTTGTCTGGTTAATGTTGTTTATCTTGAGGGCGAACATTGCGTTCAGTACAACTTGAGCGCTAAGTGTGTCTAACGCCGCTTGTATCTCCCGCTGAACATCAGCATCGTCGTAGAGTTTGTAGCTCCAATAGTCTCCCCTACAGACACAAGCGTGCGCACGCAGTTCACCGTTAGGCAGGTGAACCCAGATATCATAGCCATTATTGCGCAGGTAGTCTTTCGTTTCAGGGTCCCACGTGATAGTGACACTGTTAATAGCGCGTCGCACTGCACCATAGCACGCGAGACTGTATTCCTCGGTCGCCTGTTCTATATTGTCTTCCATGATCATTAGTCAAGCTCCCTAGCAATGACTGTCGCGTAGAACACACCATCCAGGACAACGCCCTCCGCGTATTCAGTTTCGTACAGACTGTCACGGTCAAACGTTGCGATAATATCCGTAGGCAGTTCTACCTGAGAATCGCTAGGTTGGACAACAAGCATCTCTTCAGCTTGAATCCACATAAATGTGCCATCTTGCGGACTCTTGTCGTAGTCAACAAAACCAAACTCTTTGACCTTGTCAGTCAGCCACTCCCAGAACAACTCGCTATTGTCCCAGTAGTCCCATGCATTGTAGTAGTCCGTCTCGCTATCCTTGGAGTGCGGGTAGTCCCCAATCTCACGTGCGCAGAACAGTTCGTCAAACGTGTCGCGTTCACATTCACGCCAACAGAAAACACCCTCGCATATGTAATGTGCAAACATTTTGATCACTCACTTTCACTTTCGATATAAATTGACATGCCGTTAGGCAGTTCGACCTCGGCTCCAACGCCTAGGTTTTTGTGGATAATCTCAGCGGCCCGCATCTGCCGTACCGCCTCAAGCCACATGGTTGAATATTCTTGAAGTTCTTGTTCTTCAAGGGAACGGGCGACAGCTTCCACCTGTTCGACAGTGTATCCACCGTCGCCCGTCCCGTATTGCTTCCAATTCATCGGAACGTTGCGTACACGTCCGACACGGTAGTAGCGGGCGACAGGTCGAGTAGATCAAGCGCGGCAAGTTTCTTAGTGTTGAGCTTGGGCTTGTCATAAACCGACTCACGCACTGCCTTTGGCAGCTTCTTAAACGCGGGCAGTGCTTCCACGGCGGCGGCGTTGATAGTCTTTCGGGTAGCGAACGTCACGCGCGTATCGCCTACCTGAATCTTATCTCCCGCGTTGAACTGTGCGCACAGTTCCGCCTTGAGTGCGTCCCGTGCCTCGGTCAGGGCGCTAATCTCTGCGTTCAGTTTGTTGATCTTGTTGACGAGGGTTTCGATATCAGTCATTGTTGTTCTCACTTTCTGTTAGTAGTTGTCTTGATCTGCGTAAGCACCCCAAATATCGCCCGTGCCTATTTCACTCATAGGTATAACAAGCGGTAGCGGCTTAGGCGCTACGGATAGGGTCATTAAATCTTCCAGGTTAATTGTCATGCTTGTTGTCTTCCTGTTCGCGCTTGTAACAGTAGAAGCCTACCGGGACAAGCATTGCCAAGAATAGGAATATATAGTAGATACTGCCAGCCCCATTCACCATGTTAGTTTCTCCCACTTTCTCACATATAGTTTTCGGTGTAGTACTTGATAGCGTCTTCCTCGCTATCGGCATAGATACCTGCCAGAGAGTCACCAGTGGTTGTGTCTGTCACAGTCCCACAAACTCATAGCCACGCTCAGTGAACCATGGGTTAATCAGTGACAGGTCCCATCCTTGGTTAGTGTCAACATAC
Organism: uncultured Actinomyces sp.; assembly: GCA_938028585.1. Taxonomy (GTDB): domain Bacteria; phylum Actinomycetota; class Actinomycetes; order Actinomycetales; family Actinomycetaceae; genus Pauljensenia. The sequence continues at coordinate 44,668 of CALIZH010000006.1, forward strand.
CCTGCCACGTGTTCCTGCATGGATTCTAGCGGGTAATACCTATCGGTGATAACGCTCAGCAATTCTTCCCACATGCTCATTCTCCCTCACTAAGCCAGATAATATCTTCAAGGTAATTAACCGCGTTGTCAATTACGTAGGACTGCCATTCATCATAGTTATCAGCGTCGCCACCATCTTCCACGTAGTTATCCCACAATGCGTCTTCAATGTCACAATCATTGAACGTATGGCCCTCGTAGTGTAATAGCGGTGTACTCTGGCTACCGCGCCACTCGAAGCCAATACCGTCAATTCCGTACCAATTAGGCAACATGTTAGTACTCACTTTCCGTTAGGCTTGATTAGACAACTTTCGGTGTAAACGTCCAATGTGTCGCAACCTTCTAGCAACCACGCGGCATTGTCAATATCACCGTCCCATTCTTCAATAGGGATGCACTTCCAACCCTCGTTAACGACAATATCATTCACAACCTCGTAAAGCGCATCTGCAACACACTCAGCCATTGCAGAGATACGGGCATTAGCAACCATTGCGCGCCTACGGTCCGGGTCCCGCTCGATATCATAGTCAAGGTCTAGGTATTCCCATTCATCGGGCCTACCCATCTTGTCCCATGCGACAAAGACGTTAGCATCATTGCACCAACCACCCACGAGAGTGCACACTTCGTCCCATATCTCGCTACCGTAAACGTTGCCGTTGATAACATCAGCAGCAAACTCTACAGTAAGCTCAGGGTAAATGAGTGCCTTAGCGAGCTTGTAGTCGTATTCATTGCACATGGTTTTTACCTTTCGGTTGTTGTAGGCTAACCACCTTGGTTAGCTCAGTTCCCTAGGCAGGGGTTGAACCTGCATTTACCTACCGTCAGGCTAGGGATACCCTTGCTAGGGGCTAGTATTCTTCCAGAATGAGAACGCAGTCACCGGACACAAGCGCGTCATACACGGGACCGATCTTGTCAATACGTTCTTCAATTGTCTTGGTAACTAGTGGTTCACCAAGTGTCGCCGCATCCTTGCGCAGTGCGTCAATATGGGATTCAAGCGCGATACGGATAAAGTCCATCTGTTCCCAGGTCAGTTCCATTGCTCAGCCCTCAATCTCGCTCATGACTACTGCATCCGACAGCCCATCAAGGGCGGTCACTACCGCGTCAATTGCGGCAAGCACGCTGGGATTATCGCCGTAGTCCGCTCCCATCTTTCGGAAGGTGATCTTAGCGGCGGTAGCGGCCTTGATAACGGTCATAGTGTTCTTGTTGATTCGCATTTGAGTTGTCTCTCTTTCTGTCGTTGGTTGGTAGGCTGTTTGCCTATGTTTCTAGTGTAGGTTAGTGGTCGGTTGTTGTCAAGTTGTCAGAGTGTGGCGTGCATCACAGGCACTAGTGTTGTGTCTGACTCGATGCACACAGGATGCGCGCGCATACTCTCGAAAGTCTGCCAGTCGGGGCGCATATGTTCGCGCCATATGCTGATAATCTTGGTAATGACACGTTTCTCATGGGGTGTGAGTGTAACATCCTTGTAAACGTATACGACACCGCTAGGGTTGAACTTGAAGATAATTTCGGTTGTGTCCTCCCTAGCTACCCAGTAGCTAATCCAATTGCGCGCTAGATCGTTGTGATTCATCGTTAGGTACAACTTAGAACCAAGACTAACAGACTCGCTAATGATCTGGTTAGGGTACACCGACAACAGGGCACTTTCGATAGTCATTAGGCGACCTCCCTAACGTTGATAAATTGCGCGCCGTTACCGTTAATGCACTCCCTATCACACTCACGGTCGCACGCCTTGTAGAGCGCGTCAAAGTCAACACGGCCAACCATTGCCGTCACGAAACGCCTAACATGCTTGCTAGTAGTTGTGGAATGGTGGAAAGCGTCACGATGGACAAACGTATCCCAGTCACCATTTTCGTTCTTGTTCACCATTACAACGCGCGTTGTGTAAGAGTACACATCAAAGCGACTATTGCAAATCGGGTGGTTGCCATTTTCGGCAATGTTAAAGTTTCGTGCGACAGGGTAAAAACCACTCACCCGGTTGTGTAGCAAGTCCCATGCGGCGCTATCAATGTTTTCGAGAATACCCATTGACTTAGTCTTTCTGTGTGAGTTGATTAGTTGAATATCAGATTAAACCCGGCCTTAGTGAGAACACGCATTTGTTTCGCGTCTCCCAAAATGACTAATTCCGTAGCGGTCGCCATTTTCGCCGCCTTAAATACGTCATAACCAGGAATAGCGGTAAACCAGCGTTTAAGCGCGTCATAGTCGGCCATACCTTTATAGATTGGAAACGTCTCGAAACTATACGTAACAAGATCAAGTAACGTACACGTGCGATATGCCACTGTTGTTGTCTTTCTGTATGGGAACGGGCCGTTAGGCCCGTCCCGTTGGGTTGTTGGTCAGTACTGCCAACCGTCACGGTTGGTATCGGTCGCAAACTCACGCAACGTTGCGCCCGTAGGGAAGTATTCGCCCCATGCCTCCATATCCCGGGCAATGCGATCCATTTCGCGGCGTTCACGGGCGCGAATACGCTTAGAGATATCTCGGTTGTGTCGCGTGAACAACGAGTGCTCGCGGCGGAACTCGCTAGGGTGCCACGCAACGCCGTGTGCTTCCTTGACGTGCCAAGGGTCCGTCTTGAAAGTGTGTGCCATGTCAATTAACCTTTCGGCTTGGTTTTTGTTTGTGCTTTCAGTCTAGTGGGTTGATTCCTGGTTGTCAACCCGCTAGACTGTGTTATGCGTCACTTGTTGATTGACTTGGAAAGCGCGGTCAGTGCTGCTACAGCGGTGTTAGCCAGGTCACGGTCAAGGTGTCCGCGCAATGCTTCGTCGTTGATCTTGATCGACAGGTCGATCATATCGTGGAACATGGCCGCGATGCGCTTTGCAGTGCGTCGGTTTTCGTGTTCGCGATGGATAGCGGCTTTACGTGCGCTATCGACAGGCAGAAAATAGTGTTCCTGGTAGTCGGCTTCGTATTCTGCAAGGCGTGCCATCGTTTCGTAATCACATGCGAACGAGGTTCTCATTTTTCGGCGTTCCTTTCGGCTTGGTTTTTGTTTGTGCTTTCAGTCTAGTGGGTTGATTCCTGGTTG
>CALIZH010000007.1 GCA_938028585.1 uncultured Actinomyces sp.
GCAAAGATAATTGCCGTAGCGACAAGAACGCCGATAACGATTGCGAAAGGCGTAAGGCCCATCAACGTCCCGGTGCCAATAAATAGCGCAGCAGCAAAAGTGTAGTTCGATGCATTGTGGGCATCATTCATCCACAGGGAAAAAAGCGAATAGCCATTCCACACTCGGTCATCCGAACTTGCCGGTGCAAGATCCCGATTACATAACCGATGTTCCGGATCACCCTTTTCTATTTCTTCAAATGACAGCTCCTGGGCTCTCATAATATTTCTCCTAAAACTCCATTGTTCTGCGGTAAAAACGGATCATCACAAACTGATCCAACAGGCAAGATCATCGCTATTCCCGAGTGAATTACTCGGTTTTCGGCATCTCTTGCCGACAATGAACGGCTAAGTCCGTTCAAAACTCGCTTCCGCTTCGACACATTCAGCATCAGAGCAAAGGCAAGTCGATACACTCCTTCCCTCATTGTTTGAAAATGCATTTTTAGGCCTATCGCTGGATCAGTGCGATTCCATCCGTGACATCGCATAACTTCAGAGAGGACGATGCCGAGGAATGCGATAGCTAGAGGTCTGGGCAGCCTCGTTACTACCCGGGGAGGTAGCAGCACCACAAACGATGCTGCTACCTCCTACTTGAGATACCTGTTTCGGTATTTCCTGCAGGAAGAGTATTGAAGATGCGCTTCGCTACTACTTCGCGAGTCCAATCGCGCAAGGTGCATCTTCTGCGGGATTTTCCGCAACCTCTTCAAATTCGTTGACGTTATCGATAGCAGCTCCCATCGAAATATTCGTCACACGTTCAAGGATCGCTTCAACCACAACGGGGACACGGTATTCCTTTGCGATCTTCGGTGCCTCCGCGAGCGCTGCCGCTAACTCATCGGGGTTGTGCACGCGAATTGCCTTACAGCCGAGTGCTTCAACCACACCAACATGATCTACACCGTAGCCCCCTGTTTCAGGGGCATTGATGTTTTCAAAGGACAACTGGACTTGGTAATCCATATCGAAGGCTCGCTGACTCTGCCTAATAAGTCCCAGGTAGGCGTTATTCACAACAACATGCACATACGGAATATTGAAGTGCGCAGCGACTGCAAGTTCTTCAATGAGGAATTGGAAGTCATAGTCACCCGAAAGTGCGACAACCGGAGTATCCGGATCAGCAACGGACGCACCAATGGCTGCTGGAATTGTCCACCCCAGAGGACCAGCTTGACCGGCATTCACCCAGTGGCGGGGCTTGAAGACGTGGAGCATCTGAGCCGCGGCGATCTGTGAAAGGCCGATCGTCGTGACATAGCGAGTCTCAGGTCCGAATGCGCGACACATCTCCTCGTAGACACGCTGCGGCTTAAGTGGAACGTTGTCGAAATGGGTCTTGCGAAGCATCGTCGACTTACGCTCATTACATTCATCCACCCACTGCTTGTATCGAGTGAGCTCTGCACCGTAGCGCTCCTTGGCGGCACGGAGCAACTCAACGAGTGCTGCCTTAGCATCAGAGACCGACCAAAAGTCCGGAGGAAACACGCGACCAATCTGAGTTGGCTCAATGTCGACGTGGACGAACTTCCTACCCTTTCGGTAGGTTTCCAAATTGCCGCAGTGACGTGCAGCCCAACGATTACCGATACCGATAACCAGGTCTGATTCCATCATCGTTGCATTGGCATAGCGCTGCGAGGTCTGGATTCCCGCCATTCCCTGAGCCAAGCGATGATCATCCGGGATGCTTCCCCAACCCATAAGGGTCGAAATTACAGGAACCCCTAGATATTCAGCCAAGGCAATGAGGTCGTCGGATGCGTCGGCACCGATGACACCTCCGCCGGCCAATAGGATTGGGTGCTCAGACTCATCCAGCATGTCGAGAATACGATTTGCCTGGAGAGCAGTCATACGCGGTTCGCACACCGGCAGAGGCTCATAGGTATCGATATCAAAATCGATTTCAGCAACCTGGACATCAAAAGGCAGGTCAATCAAGACAGGGCCACGGCGGCCAGAGCGCATACGGCGGAAGGCCTCGGCAAAGGTTCCGGGAATCTGCGCAGGTTCGAGAACCGTAACTGCCATTTTGGTGACAGGCTTCGCAATCGATGCGATATCCACGCCCTGGAACTCTTCCTTATTCAGCATTGGGCGGGTTGCCTGGCCGGTGATGCACAGGATCGGGATTGAGTCCGCACTCGCCGAGTACAAACCGGTGATCATATCGGTGCCACCGGGACCCGATGTTCCAATGCAAACACCGATATTTCCAGACTTTGCACGCGTAAAGCCCTCTGCCATGTGGGAAGCGCCCTCAACGTGACGCGCAAGCACATGGCGAATCCCACCGTGCTCTTTCATTGCTGAATAAAGCGGGTTGATAGCAGCACCGGGCACCCCAAATGCCTGTGTTGCACCCTCCTTCTCAAGGATACGAACGATTGCATCAACAGCGCGCATTCGTGACATGGTTAGTTTCTCCGTTCGACTTCAATTCCACTAAGTGTTTCGATGATTTTGATGATGGCCGAGTGATCCTGCTCCGCGAATCCGCATGCACAAACCGCTTCAAACAGCTGCAATACACATGCGGTTACGGGAAGTGCACAGTGAGCTTCATTTCCCACCGCCATGGCGATATCCATATCTTTTAGGTGGAGTCCCGCTGCGAAGGTCGGCGTGAATTCACGCTCGATCATCTGCGGTCCTTTCAGATCAAGGATTCGCGAGCCAGCTAGCCCACCTCTAAGAGCGGAGAGTGCAGTCGCTGGGTCAACTCCGCTCTTCTTCAGTAGAACAGTGGCTTCCGCTACCAATGCCAGAGTTCCACCGACAATGAGTTGGTTGGCCGCCTTGGTCACCTGGCCGGAACCTACCGGTCCCATGTAAGTAATTGAGCGCCCGAGGAGCGCAAGTACTCCCCGCGCTTTTTCAAGGACGCTTTCATGGCCTCCGACCATGATGGACAATGTCCCCTCGGATGCGCCGGCGAGTCCGCCAGACACCGGCGCGTCCAAGAAATCCACTCCTACTTCTGCTAGCTGCTCCGCAGCAGCACGCGCATCTGCCGGAGAAGTGGTTGACATGTCAATGAAGAGGGTGGAGGGAGTGATGCGGTGCTTATAACGCGTCACGATATCGTTGACAACGCTACCGTTTGGCACCATCGTGATAACGACATCGACGTCCGAAAGAACTTCTTCAACGGAGGAGCAAACTGTACCGCCAGCCTCTCCAAAGCGTTCATTTCTTTCAGGAACACGAGAATATCCTTTAACGGAATATCCACCACGAAGCAGGTTAATTGCCATTGGCAACCCCATAGTGCCAATGCCGACAAAGCCTACCGTCATGCGGTTCCCTGCGCCCATCATTCCCTCCATTTTCTCTTCGTCACTCAGAGGGTGCGCCAAGCCTCGCGCAAAGTACGCTTCGCATCAGCAATAACGGCTTCAGAAGTCTGCTCGCCCAGCGGTTGGACTTCAAAAGCAACGATGTTTCGATCGGCAGCGTCTTCAACCAGGTAACCGTTTTCCAACAGACCACGTAGGAATTCGCGGACCTCAGGAACCTTGCATTCGCCCTTTGGGTGTCCAAAATAGGGATGCTTATCGCCAAATGCCGGATCCGCCGGATCATTGATCACACATGTACCGATATGCGCATGGTTGATATAGTCCGCAGACACATGAAGTGCTTCATGGATGGTCTCGGTCTGCATCGGCAGATGCGAGAGATCGATCATCAAGCCGAAACTAGGCACCGACTTACGAACCTCCTGCGCAAGTTCGACTGCGAGTCGGTTTGAACCGATAAGTGCACGCTTGTCGGTGGAGTCATCGAAAGTCTCGAGCGACAGCATCAGGTCACCCTTTGACTGGGCGTAACGACCAATCTCAGTGATTGATTCGGCGAGGAGTTCAAGAGCCTTTTCCTGCTGTTCCTTCGCCTGGGGGCGCGGACCAGAGAGGAAACCAAACTTACGAGCGCCGAATGCGTAGGCCTGATCAACTGCTCCCTTAAGTACGTCAATTGCCTGCTGACGCTTCTCTGGGTCGGGAGAATTCAGGTCAAGCTTGCCGCGCAAAATGAATGGTTGTGCGCCAAAACCAACACGAACACCCGAGGTCTTGAGAAGGTTCTTCACTCGTTCATGTTCATCAGGAACATCAACATGGGTGACTTCGATTGACTCAAAGAATTCATTGCACACAATCTTGGCAACAGAATCCGCGATCGGTCCCTCGCCGGACATCGCAAACGGGTACGCCATAAAGTGGACAATGCCAACACGCATGTAGTCATGTAACGACTGTTTCATTTTGATCTTCTTTCCGAGTTTGTGGTTACTTTGCCTGGATTGCTTCCAAAGCGGTTGCAGCGATGGGTTCCGCTCGAAGTCCGAAGTAATCCATGAGTTCGTCCATGGTTCCAGACAGGCCAAATACGTCTTTTGTACCAACCCGTCGCAGTGGGACTGGATATTTTTCGCAAAGGGTTTCAGCGACAGCCGATCCCAAGCCATTCAGAATCGAATGCTCTTCAACTGTGACAACTGCGCCGGTCTTCCTTGCGGATTCAGCAATTGCATCCGAATCGATCGGCTTTACCGTGTGCATGTGAAGAACCTCGGCAGAAACACCCTTTTCCGCAAGGATCTCGGCTGCCTTGAGCGTTTCAAAAAGCATATTGCCCGTTGAGATCAGCGTGACGTCACTGCCTTCACGGAAGCGAATTGCTTTACCAATTTCAAACGGAGTATCAACGGTCGTCACGTCCGGGACCTTCAGCTTCCCAACACGCAGATATACAGG
>CALIZH010000008.1 GCA_938028585.1 uncultured Actinomyces sp.
GGGGCTGAGAAATAAAACCGTAGACTGCGCTCGGAGAAGAATTCGGGGCCGGCCATTGGACGGGGGTTCGATTCCCCCCATCTCCACCTGAGGGGGAAGTGTCGAACTCTCGCTTTCGAGCGTAGGTTCGCACTTCCCCCGCTCTGTGTCCGCTGGTGAGCGCTTCTTCTAGGTCCTCGAACTCGATGGGCGCTGCGCTGTCATGGAAATAGGACGCGATGACGATCTGCTCGCGCCCGATGAATACCTTATCCACGAAGTACTCGAAGAGCTGGTCGCGGGTCTCGGGTGTGTCAATGGTGGCCTCAGCGAAGCGCTTGTAGAACGCGCCGATGCTCGCCTCGTCCTCGTAAAGTGTGGCCTTCACATGCTCGGCCTGGATCGCTGCGTCAAGCTCACGCTTTTGCTCTTCCAGGGAACGCATGGCTTCGGCGGTGGTCTCGTTGAAGATGCCTTGGGAGATGGCCCTGACGAAGTTCGCGAGCTTCTTTTCCACGTCTGCGCGCCGAGCTTCCAATGCCTTGAGGATGTCATCTCCACGTCCGTGGGTCTGCTGGTAATGATCGGCTAGATCAACAGCGAGCGAGGCCAGCATCTCAGGGTCTGCGAGGAAAGATGCGACGATCTCCTCAATCCGTACCTCGATTTCATCCTTGCGAACGGTCTTGGCTGAGCACTTCTTTTTACGCTGATTGAGGCAGTAGTAATACCGATGCGTCCTGCCAGTTTTCGAAGTGCCTGAGACACCCTCCATCGGCCCGCCACAGGTGAGGCAGTACGCCCTGCCTGTGAGCCAGTAGTCGGGTGCGTTCTCGCCTTGAGCAGCGAGCTCGGCTTTGGTCTTCGCCCCGCGACGCTTGTTGATCGCGAACCGGCGTTGGACTTCATTAAACGTGAGGTCATCAACGAGGCGAGGCATCCCGTCCTCATGGACGTACCTGCCATAGGTGTACTCGCCAATGTAGGCGCGATTCTTAAGCATCTTGTTGAGATTCTTCGGCGTGAACCTGTATCCGCGCGTTGTGCGGATTCCCTGGGCGTTCAGCTGGTTACAGATTTTCTGCATGGACACGCCCGAGGCGTAATCGTGGAAGATCTGCGTGACGATGGGAGCCGTCTCCGGGTCCGGGATGTAGCGCTTGTCCTGGTCCACAGTGAAACCGAAGATCTTGTGGCCGTTGGAGAGGGCTCGCTCGGCGTTGTAACGCTGACCTCGTCGGATGTTGGCTGAGAGCTGGAGTGAGTAGTACTCGGCGAACGCATCTGCGACCCCCTCCACGAGCACAGAATCGGGCGAATCGGTGGGGGAGATCCCTTCGATGTAGTGGACACGCGCTCCGATGGAGCGGATCGCCTGCTTGACGAGGACCAGCTCTGCGCGGTCGCGAGCAAGGCGGTCGTTCTTCCACACCGCGACGTAGGCAGGCTTGATCTTGGGCAGCTCGCGGAGCATCAACTGATAGCCCGGCCTGTCAGCGTTGGTGCCGGTCTTCGCCGCGTCTTCGTACTCATTGACTACGACGAGACCCTGTGACTTCGCCCAACGTTGCACCATCTCACGCTGCTGCTCGATGCTCGCCTCGTTCTGCGAGGAGGATGAATACCTGTAATAGGCGACGACCATCTGGTTGTCGTTGTATTCGGAATGTAGCTTCACCTCATTACCCCCTCAACAGTTCGCAGTGATCCACCTGGCAATGATTTTACCGTTCAATGCGTCTCTATTCTCAGGCGCACAGCACTTCTCCCCGAGCCTGCTCTAAGGCGATGGCTCGGGGAGAAATGAAAACGTGACTACTTCTTGAGCCAGTTCCCAGACGAATCTTGCTGGTAGCCGTCCACCCCAGAGTCGGTGATGGTGATTTTTCCATCTTTCATGACGGTGAACCGGAAGCTGGCGAAGCTTTCTGGTGAAAAAGAATCCGACTTGCTCATCCAGAAGCTTGAAAAGTCAGTGTCCCTCGACGAGTCGGAAAACGGCTTAACTGCACACTCCATCACATCGGTGATGACCGACGCATCGTCGCTCATATACCTACCCGGTTCCGGTGAAGCCTCATTAAGTTCACTGAGCGGCTTCGCGTTCTCGCGCTTCAACAGCGTGGCCGTTGGATCGCTCTTCGGCGTACTCGCGCTCAGCTCGTCCTTGAGCTTCTGGACGCCCGCGTTGAAGGCGTCGACGTCAAAGCCTTCAAGGCCGATGTCTTGCAGTTGTGCGTCGCGGTCCGGGCCAGCAGGCATCTTCAAGATGAAACCCCTGTCTGTGGCCAGCAGCTCCTTGACGCCCATGGATGCTCCTGAATCCTTCAGGAGCGCATCAAGACGCTGGCCGGCTTCGTCGCTGCTTGCCCAGAGGTCGAGCAGTGACATCGACTGATAGTCGACCTTCTTGGGTGCCGAAAGAGTCTCAACCGCGCCCTTTGCGAAGGTCCGAGTGACATCGACCGCGCAGTACTTCGCAGAATCCAGTTTGTGGGCCTTCAAGTCCACAGCTGTGACGAGCAAATTATCCGCGTCCGCTCCCATCGCATCAAGGAGGGGCTTCGGGAGCTCCACGTGGATGCTGTCGACAGGCCCGAGGGTGCCACTGAAGGTGAAGGTCTGGTTGCTGTCGGGGGAGTGGTTGGCTCCATCCGATGGGGACGAAACTCCTCCAGAGCAGCCACTGAGCAGAGCTCCTGCTGCTAGTAGGGCGATGAATGAGAGATGTCGTTGGCTCATGAGAGCTCCTTCGTTGTGCTCGTGTCTCAGGCGAACCTACAAGGCATGATACAGCAGGCCTGGTATATAGGGTGTTCTTTCAAAGGCCTGTTTCACATGATGGAAGTCATGGTATGGAGTAATGAGGAGGCGAAGCGGCTTGCCGTGGCCCTGAAGGCGGCGCGAATAGAACGTGGTTTCTCTCAGGAAAAGCTGGCTTTTGGGGCAGGAATCACAAAAAATCAAATGCAATTGCTAGAGGCTGGACGTGCGTCAGGTCGAAAAGGTGAAACGGGCTGCTCCAATCCTCAAATGGCGACAATTTACGGACTTGCCAAGGCTCTTGACCTTACTGTTGCAGAATTGTTCGAGAGAGCTGGGCTCTGATAACCTCCAAGACTGCGCTCTGACGGACGCAATAAGGTAAAACTGCACAGCGCCCCTGCGGGGCGCAAGATCATCTTCAATCGTGCATGACCTCGTGGGAGGGAGGTTGCAGAGGAGGATTTTCACCGCCTAATCGGCGCTGATACCGGCTGTTTACCGCCTGAAAATGCAAAAGCGGTATAGCGTTTTCCCTCGTATCTCAACCGAATCCCAACCCTTTACCGCCTTCACCGCCTAAAACCGAAAACTTTTATATATACACACGCATATGTAGGAAGATGAACACTCGCGTGTACACTTTTTAGAAATTAGGCGGTGAAGGCGGTAACACACCATGTTTTGACTGATATACCAACGTTTTCGATATACCGCTTAGCCTCAAACAGGCGGTAACCAAGCGGTGAAAGCGGTAATCAGGCGGTAAGACATGTGCTACTTGATATGCAAACCTCACCCCACTGAGATCGTATGAGGATGATAATTCTCCTCCTCATGAGCGATAAAGGTCCTCCTCCCGCTCATCCCCTGAGCGCAGGTCGCAACGCGACCCCGAGCCACTCGTTGGAGGTGAGGTCGCCTGTGTGCGTCCTTACCCGAGCTGGACTGCCCGGCCTCACCTCCACCTACTCGGGAGGTTGGAATGATTGCTCAAACTACTGTTCGCCCATCAGTCTGGATCGGGTGTCTAGCTTGCTACAACGAGGGCATACTCAACGGGAGATGGTTCCCTGCAGAAGATGCCGATGAGGCTACGCCTGATGATCTGCACCAGAACCCCACACATCACGACGAGCTATGGGTCTTCGATCACGAGGGATTTCCCGTCGGAACCGGCGAGATGTCACCCACCACTGCTGTGCAGTGGGGTGAGCTGTTCGATGAGGTCGGAGAAGTACAGTGGTCTGCACTGCTCGCCTGGGTGGAAACCGGCTACTACATCGCAGCCGGCGATAACCTGCCGAGCGCGTCCGACTTCGAGGAGAGATATTGCGGTTGCTGGGAGTCGTTCGCTGACTACGCTACCCAGCTGGCTGAGGATATCGGCTTAATTGATGGATGGCCTGAGGAGGCGCAGCGCTACTTCAACTGGGCAGCATGGATTCATGACCTCAAGTTTGACTACACCGTTGCGGATGCCGTTGATAGCGGTGTATTCGTCTTTCGCTCTCTCTGACTGCTCTCCCTGGAAGCCTCATCGGCTTCCAGGGAGAGCTTTCTTTCCGGTGATCGGGGTACGCTCTGGGCATGTCATTCGCCTCGCGTATTGCCTGGTGAATGAGATCGTGATGGAATGCCTTTCACAAGACATGCGCCGCCTAGCTCAGCGTCTCTCGACGGGCCTGTACACTGCACTGACTGGCAAGGGCGTCTACGTGTAACAGTGTTAACCCCCGGTAGTTGAGACAATCTTGATAGCCTAGAAGGCATGGAATTAACCGCCTCGCACGAGAGCGTCTTCCCGCCGGAGGTGCTCTCTCGCTATCAGATACGCGAGACACGCAACGCTGCGACAATCTTGCGTGCCACAAACCCGGCGCTCTTCGAGGAGCTGGTCATCGCGCTTAACGAGTTTGAGATCATCAGCGACGACCTACTCCTCGCCGGTGGTCCGGAATCTGGCCTCGCGCGCCGCTTTAACGAGAGCTTTCGCTCACGAGGCTGGCGAGAGGCTCGCGTGGACACTGAGATCGACCTTAAGTTGCGCATCATGCCCTACAGGCCCTCAGGCGAGACAGAGGCCACTGTCACCTCATCCCTCGTGTCGAACAAAGGTTACAAAGTCGATAACTTCAAAGGGCGCGTTGCGCTCGATCTGGAGTGGAACGCCAAGGACGGCAACCTGGATCGAGACATCGCTGCCTATCGTGCTCTATATGATGCGGGATTTATCGATGTGGGCGTGATCGTCACCCGGACCCAAGCCGATCTACATGCCTTCGCAACCCAGCTTCGGCTTGATCACGGGATGCCCCAATCTGAGGCTAAAAAGATGTTGCAGACGACAACGTCAACGAACCTAACCAAGCTCCTTCCTCGCATGACACGAGGCGACGGAGGTGGGTGTCCGCTGCTGGCTATCGCCATCAGCTCTCACACCTTCGAGAACTCGCCTACGACGAGGCCGAATCCTTCTTAGGGCGCCCACGCCCACGTAGAGAGACGCCACTGCGGGACAGGAGCGTGCGTACGCGCGCAATCGAGTATCCGGACTGAGTAACGAGTTCTTGCACAGACGCGCCCTTGGCATACTCCTCGGCGAGAATCTCACCGACACGAGCTGAGAGCCACTCGTTCATCCGTTCGTTGGGTTCAAGGATCGGCAGGCGGTCAATCTCTCCTCCGCCATAGCCCTTCTGGGCTTTGCCCTGAGGCTCGATCTCATCACCAGACTCGTTGCCCCATACAGTCCAACCCGGACGTGCATAACGTGCGAACATCTCCAGGTACGGTCCCGGAGAACAGGCCTCGATGAGGTCATACTGCTCGTCGGGCTTACGGCTGTGCTCGCGCTTGCGCGTCTCTATCATGTTCACTGTTGAGCGTCCTGGTGCGAGAGTTCTCATCGAACCCTTCACACCGAAGAGGATTGGCTCGGTGACATTGCGGAAATAGAATCCAACACCGCGACCGTCTGGACCGCCATCCTTGCGGCGCTTCGCCCAAATGATGTTAGAGACGTAGCGAAAGCCCCAGGCGCGCATCACCTCGATACCTTCTGGGAGAAGAGCATTCGGCACCCATAGGTACAGGTGAGCGTTCTTGGCGGTCACATCGCCCACTGGTAGCGCCTTGATCTCCTCAAGTGACATCGTGCCATACCGTCCGAGACGATGATGTTCCGGTGCAACCTTGCCTGTGCGGTTCGTGAAACGCCATGGTGGATCGGCCAACACTGTCTGAAACCCACCCTCGACGGTGGGTAGGGGAGCGAATTCTTCGGTTGTGTTCAATGTGTCAGACATGGATCCCAGTCTACCAAATAAAGATCTATTTGAGTGTTAATAGATCTTTTCTGAGCATATCGTCACAGTGTTGATATATAAGGCAGAAACCCTCGGCTATCGACAAATAACCGAGGGCTTCTGCTACTCACAGTTCGGGCCCACTGTCGCTCTTCGAGTCCCAATTCAGACTGATGATCCGACCGAGAACGCGGCGCTGATACTCAGAGACGCTCTCGCCGTTGCGCACCGTTCCATCGAGCCGCTCAGCGTTCTTGTTGATCGGCCGAGAGTGATCGACCTCGACGCGAGGCTTGCCCAGTTTGATGCCCGTTCCAATCACAGGTTTCACCATCCTTCTCACCTCCTTCCTTACCTGAGTTCCTCGTAGACCCATCGGCTCACCCGCAGGACTACCCAGATGAACAACGCTGCCCCACCGAGCGTCGCAGCAGCGATCAGCGCCTTCTGCCACCACAGCGAGGCTGCCGTGAACGCGCCCCATGCCCAGCCGAAGAGCGGGCCGATGCCGACCATGCTCCCAAAGCCCCACACGAGGCCACCCACGAGCAAAAGCGAGGCGAACAGCGGCAGCACAGCAATGGCAACTTTTCCGACCGTCGTCCACGGTATACGCCCCTCCAAGGCCTCCAGACGGCTCTCGTTGCGCTCCAGA
>CALIZH010000009.1 GCA_938028585.1 uncultured Actinomyces sp.
GATATCACCTGGATTGAGAACACCTACAGTGGTGACTCTGTGCGTGATACCGAGTTCGTCAAGGAAATGGAACGACGCAATCAGCGCTCCATTTCGATGAATCCTTTCACCGATGAAGGAAAAGAGATTATTCGCGCGCTGGTCAAGGATGCGGATATCTTCATCGAATCCTCGAAGGGCCCGGTGTGGGCACGAAAGGGAATCACCGATGACTTCCTGTGGGAGGTCAACCCCCGTCTGGTCATCGTGCACGTTTCTGGTTTCGGCCATGTTGGTGATCCCAAGCGTGTTCACTCCGCGGCATATGACCTGACCGTCCAGGACTATTCAGGTTACGTGTACCAGAACGGTACCCCTGAAGAAGCAATGACGGCAGCTCCCTACACTGGCGACTACTTCAACTCGCTCATGGTGATCTCCTCTGCCTTGGCTGCGGTCTTCCGTGCTCAGCGCACCGGAGAAGGTGAGTCGATCGACGTCGCAATGTATGAAACGATGCTGCGCGTCGGCGCCTACTACATGATCGACTACATGAATAAGGGAGTGCTCTACCCGCGTGCGGGCGCACGCCATCAGAACCTGTGCGCGATCGGTCAGTACAAGACCAAAGACGGAATCCTGGGCCTGTGCTGCTACGGCGTTCCTCAGAACAAGTACCTGCTCGAGGTCATTGGTCTGGGGGATCTGTGGGGAACAGAAGAGTACCCCGAGGACACCTCAGCGCTGTGGCTTGACGGCCCCAAGGCCTCGTTGATCGAGCAAAAACTGGAAGAGTACCTGCTCACCCAGAATGTCGACGATGTTGAGGCAGATTTTGTTGCCCACAAGATCGCGGCTCAGAAGTGCTTGGATTTCGACGACCTCTTGGCCGAAGAACACACGAAACTGCGCGGAAACTTCATGGAGTGGGAGAACCGCGAAGGGGAGACGATCAAGGGCCTGAATACGGTTCCTCGTTTTGCGCATCGCCCCGGTGGTTTCTGGCGTCCGATGCCCGCATTGGGTGAAGACACTCGAGATGTCCTTCACCGCAGCGGTTTCTCAGATGAGGATATCGAGCGTTTCAAGGCTTCCGGTTCCATCAAGTTCGCCGAAGAGGACTGATTCGTGACCATTCGGGATGAGATTCACTCGCGCACTAATCTGCGCGACATCTGGGAGGATGCGGTTAATGCAGCCCCAGAACGCAGCTTCCTCATTTTTGAGGATGCGTGCGCTGGTGTGCGCGTTGAGCGTTCCTACCGTGAGATGGATGAACAAGTGAATCGATATGCGAATGCCCTTCTCAAACTGGGCTATCGCAGCGGTGACCGCATTGCACTCTACCTGCCCAATAGCATCGAGTTCATCGAATGCTTCTTGGCGATCGCGAAGATCGGTGCGGTCATCGTTCCCCTGGACACGAAGGGGACTTCTTTTGAACTTGCGGGGCTGATCGATGCCTGCGGTGCTCGCGCAGTGATTTGTACCCGAGGTTGTTCGCTGACCCTTGACGAGGCCGTGCTGGCCTCGGGGGTTCAGGTGCTCTTGGTGGGAAGTGATGCCGGTGAGGAGGAGTCTTCTCTACTTGCTCTCAGCCGGACGTGCTCACCGCAGCTGGATTACGATCCGCAGCTTGAAGCGCTGAGTCTTCTGGAAATTATGTTCACCTCTGGGACGACCGCCTCTCCTAAAGGTGTCATGATCACCCATGCCAATGCCGTATTTTCAGGAAAATACGTCAACTGGGAACTGGCGATGACCAGTGATGATCGCTACGCGACTTCTATGGTTGCCAGCCACGTGAATTTCCAGCTCTCGGCCTTCATTCCCGTCATTACCGCCGGAGCGACTCTGATTCTTCTCAGTCGTTACAGTGCGCATCGTTTCTGGAAATCGGTGTGTCAGACCCGAGCGACTTTGGTCCAGGGGATGGCACTGATCGTCATGACGATGCTTGCGCAGCCCGTGGATCCAGAAGAACAGAACCACTGCGTGCGTCAGATGCACTATTTCCTGATGCTGTCTGATGAAGATAAAGAGTGCTTTGAACAGCGTTTTGCTGTTCCACTACTCAATAACTACGGGTCGACTGAGACCTTGGTTGGAGTTGTTACCGATCCGCCCGTGGGGGAGCGGCGCTGGCCTTCAGTGGGACAGGTTGGTCCGGACTATGAACTCAAGATTTGTGATGAATCCGGAGCAGAAGTAGCGCAGGGACACAATGGTGAGATCTGCATTCGGGGCGAGATGGGAATCTCGCTCATGCAAGGGTACTGGCAGCGCCCCGATGCGACTGGGGAGGCAGTCATCGATGGGTGGTATCACACCGGTGACTGGGGATACGTTGACCCCGACGGATGGCTCTTCTTCGTCGATCGGCGACACGATCTCATCAAGCGCAACGGTGAGTCGGTGGCCTCGGGAGAAATCGAAAACCTTCTACGCCAAATCCCCGAAGTCAGCGACGCGGCGGTCGTTGGAGTTCGCAACCCCATTCGCGGGCAAGATATTCATGCCTTCCTTACCCTCCACCCGGGTAAGGACCTGAGCCCTGACAGTGTGTTGGAGTTTTGCCGCCAACGACTGTCCTCCTTCAAAGTTCCCAACGAGGTACGAATCATTGATGAGCTGCCTCGCGGTGAATACGGCAAAGTCAACAAAGAATTACTCAAAACCCTGTGAAAGGAACAGGCATGGCAATCAATACGGATATGGTCGGACAGACCTTCGGTCCTTTCGTCCGTGACTACACTTTCCGTGATCTTGAGCTGTTTGCTCTTGGCTGCGGTGCGGGTATCGATGGCAAGGATGGCCTCGAATACCTCAACGAGCACGATGAACGTAATCCTCAGCTCAAGGTTCTGCCCATGTTTGGTGCGATGCTCATCGTGGATTCCGAGGTCACTCGTACCATTGACTACGGCTACAACTATGCGGGCTCCCTGCACTGGGGCTTCGATATTCGCTTCCACCAGCCGATCACCAAGATGAGCGATCACCTGGAGACCATGGTTCGCCTTGAAGGCCTCTATGACCGTGGTGAGGGTCGTGGCCTGCTCGCTCAGCATATTGGTGACACCTACGATTCGGACGGCAACCTGCTTTTCACGAACGAATCTTGGGACTGCCTGATTTACGACGGCGGTTGGGGTGGCCCCAAGCCTCCCAAGGACATCGTTGAAATGTCAGAGCGTGAGGCTGACGTCGAGGTTGTTGAGCGTATTCCTGAGAACCAGGCCTTGATCTACCGCCTGTCGGGAGACTACCACCCGCAGCACATCGACTGGGATTATGCAGCTGAGAACGGTGAGCCTCGTCCCATTCTTCACGCGATCTCTTACGCGGGTGTTGTTATGCGTCATGCAATCAACGCTTTCGTTCCCGGAGAACCCGAGCGCATCACCCGTTTCAAGACCCGCATTACTTCGCCGGTTCTGCCCGGCAGCACTCTGAAGACGAAGCTGTGGAAGGTCGGAGAAGGCGAGCTCCGTTTCCAGCTGGTAGACGAAGACGCCGATGTCACCGGTGCAAAGCCTCATCTGAACTGGGGGATTATCGAATACCGCTGAAGTAACCTTGAAAGCATAGATGCGTGATCACACGATGATCCGCAGCTCTGCTATCGAGGTGTTAGAGGAGATACACGCAGTGAAAAAGGAAGTAACAGATCTCGAAGATCTGGATATGTCAGGTGTGCTCTGGCGCATCATCGCATTTTCCAGTGGCGGTCCATTCCTTGAAGGCTATGTTCTAGGAATTATCGGCGTGGCGCTTTCACGTCTGGGTACCGATATCGAGGTCAGTAATTCCATGTCGGGCTTGCTGGGAATCGCCGCTTTGGTCGGTCTTTTCTTGGGAGCTGCGGTCGGAGGATGGCTGACGGACCTCATTGGTCGTCACAAGATGTTCATTCTCGACCTGATTGTCATTGTCGTTTTGTCGGCACTGTGTGCCGTCGTTACGTCTCCTCTGCAATTAGTGGCTCTGCGCTTCCTCATCGGTGTGGCAATCGGCGCCGATTATCCGATTGCCACATCGATGATCGCGGAGTTTTCACCCCGCAAACATCGTGCAATGTCGATGGGCATGATCGCTGCCGCATGGTACCTTGGCGCCAATGTTGCGGCTCTTGTTGGCTACGCCCTTTACGAAACCCCTCACGGCTGGCGGTGGATGCTGGCGTCGTCTGCGATTCCGGCAGTATTGATTCTTATCGGACGTTGGGATATCCCCGAGTCTCCCAGGTGGTTGGCATCGAAGGGCCGTCAAGAAGAGGCCGATCGCGTTGTCATGAAACTCTTCGGTGAAAATGTCCGCCTTCCTGCGCAAGAGGTTGCAGAAAAAACCGAGTTTAAGAAGATCTTCAGCGGAGTTTATCTTCGTCGCGTGATCTTCGTTGGTGTGATTTGGCTCTGCCAGGCAATTCCGATGTTTGCTCTCTACACCTATGGCCCCACAATCGTTGGTTCCATTGGCCTCGGAGAGGGACGCAATTCGCTGATTGGTGAGCTTGTTATCGGCACCTTCTTCATGCTCGGTACATTCCCCGCAATGTACTTGGCTGAGCGCGTGGGACGTCGTCCGCTCATCATCTGGTGTTTCTTCGGCATGACGATTGCACTTGGCTTGATCGGTTTCTTCCCGCAGGGCGGAATCGTTCTGATTTCCATCTGCTTTATCGCTTACGCGCTTCTTGCTGGTGGTCCGGGCAACCTCGAGTGGCTCTACCCCAACGAGCTCTTCCCAACCTCCATTCGCGCCTCGGCAATGGGCGTTGCTATGGCTCTGAGCCGAATCGGCACCGTCTACTCAATGTTCGTCCTTCCGGCATTCATTGCCGATTACGGGATCTCTGCGACCATGCTTGCCGGTGCCCTCATTTCAGCTCTTGGATTTGGTGTTTCCTTCGCTTGGGCCCCAGAAACCAAGGGACTGAGCTTGGACGTTACAGGATCAGCGGACTTCAAGGGGCGCTAAACGATGTATCGCATTGATTCAGTGGTTGTGAGCGCGTACCGCACGAATTGCTACGCGCTAACGAATGAAGGCGGGACGATTATTGTCGACCCGGGCGACCAGGCGAGCTTCCTCCAGCAGTGGACGCAGGACTTGGACGTTATCGGTATCGTGCTCACCCACTGTCATTGCGACCACATCGGGGCAGTCAATGAGCTTGTCGCTCAACACGGGTGCTGGGTTGCCTGTGGAGCTGCAGATGTTGCTGGAACGCGCGACTTACACCTGTCTGGATTCGATGCCGAAGGTGTCGACTACGTCGTGGATCATGTTGATCGGCCTTTGAAGGAAGGCGATGTCATTGAGTGGGGGAGCGACCGCCTTGAGGTGATCGATACCCCGGGACACACTCAGGGACATATCTGCCTGATTGATCGTGCCAATTCGATCCTGTTCAGCGGTGACATGCTATTTGCTGGAACGATTGGACGAACTGATTTCCCAGGGGGAGACCAAGCGCTTATGGCCTCTTCCTGCACGAAGCTCGTGGAGATCGCTCAGGATCTTCGCGTGCTTCCCGGGCACGGTCCCGCCACCACTTTGGCAGCAGAAAAGGCGCAGCTCACGCACTGGGCACGCGTGCTTTGTCCGCGTGAAGTGGCTCAGGATACTGCGCGTAATGACGAATTGAGACTGCCATGAAGCTGATCGTCAATCAAAGCTTCAAGGTAGCGCGGAACCTTCAGCATGAAGCAGTCGATGTAGTCATCGGGCAGGCAGAAGGTGCGCATCAGAACCGAGCCTTCAACCGCGTCAAGCAGGCGGGTCACCGACAGGGTGTCCTTAATCTGCCCCGCGCTCTTGAACTCCCACAAGCGCGTGCGAATCGCACCCAAGGGGGTAATGAAAATCTGGTTGTGAATCAGGGCGATCGTCGGATCGTTTGTTTCACCGGCCTCGACGAACAGGCGACGAACTGCCCGACGATTCGGGCCAAGGTACTCGCGAAGGCGGAATTCGGCCTCGTTCATCAAAACTTCCCGCGCGCTATTCCCGCGTGGGCCAGGGCAACGAACCAATCGCGCGAAGGCGTCCTTCAGGAGGTCATCGCGGGTTTCCCAGCGTGTGTAAATGCTGGATTTGCCCACTCCGGCAGCGCTGGCGACCTTGGTCAGGTTGAAAGCCGCCCAGCCGACCTCTCCGTAGAGCGTCAGGGCGCTTTCGATGATCTTGGTTTCGACCACTTCATCGCGCGGCCGACCAACTTTGGGCGCGTCTTGTCGAGGATTCGGCACGACTTGCACCTTTCTTTCATAGCTGCTGGTAAGCGCCATATTACTCGCACCTTGCGGGTTGATGTGCGCGCTTTTCGGGAGCTGAGAAAACTTGGGGAGTCTTCCCTGTATCTATCCGAAAACAACACTCAAGAGAGAAGGACACGATGAGTATCGTTGTCGCGTATAAGTACGCTGCAAACCCGCAGGATACAACCGTGGGTTCTGATGGTGTCGTTGACTGGTCGCGTGCGAAGGCCGCGGTGAGTGAATACGACCCCGTTGCCATTCAGGTGGCACGCACTGTCGCAGACGCTAAGGGCGAAGAGCTCGTTGGCATTTCCGTAGGAGACGCACAGGTGTCCTCCTCGATGGCAAAAAAGGCTGCTCTTTCGCGCGGGTTGGACCGTGCGCTGGTCGTCGCCGATGATGCCGTTCGTGATCTGAATGCCACTGCGGTCGCAGCTGCGCTTGCCGCTCTGGTTCGCAAGGTTGAAGGAGCGAATATCCTCTTGACGGGTGACTCTTCGATTGATGAGTCCGCCAAGATGATGTCTGCTCTGGTTGCCGGTTACCTGGGATGGCCCTGCTTCCAGGAGGTTTCCGCGGTCGAGGCCAATGGGGATGGGTGGACCATCACGCAGGCTACCGCCTCTGGCACCCGAACGATTTCTATCGAGGGCCCTGTCGTCGTTGCCGTGACGACAGATGCTGCGACCGTCAAGGTTCCCGGCATGAAGGATGTGCTGCAGGCCGGAAAGAAGCCCATGGACACCGTTGCTCTTGCTGATCTGGGTGTCGAGCCGATTTCCGTTGAGGTCACCGGCCGCCTGCGCCCGGTCGCTCAGGAACGTAAGAAGGAAATTCTCAGTGGTGACGACGCCGCTGTGAAGCTGGTTGAGGCGCTTCGTAGCGCTGGTGTGCTCTGAGAAAGGACTTGGACAATGACTAACGCATGGATCATTACGACATCGAATCAGATTGCGTCCCTCGTCGAGGCCGCGCGTGCGATCGGTCCCGTTACCGTCATCGCTCTTGGCGACGAGGCCACCGGCATCGCTGGTGTTGACCGCGTTGTGACCATCGGTCGTGGAAGCAATGCGCCTCTTGAGGCTTTTGCTCCCGCAGTGAACGCCGTGTTGGAAGGCGCTGGTGCAGATATCATCTTCGCCGCGAACCGTCCCGTTGAGCGCGTCCTTGCCGGTGCTGTCGCCGCGCGCCTTGGCCTTCCCCTCATCAACGGTGCGCTCCGCGTTTCCGCTGGCGAGGCCGAAGTTTCGCGCTTTGGTGGCCTGACGCAGGAGACCATTTCCTTCCCCGGCGGCGCTGTTGTCGTCCTCGAAGGTGGAGCCCCCGTCGAGGGTGCAGAAGTTGCGCCCGAGGCCGGTTCGGAAGAACACTACGGGACAAGCGTGAGCGCTGTGGAGCCCGCTGGTTCAGGCCCCGCCAACCTTGCTGCCGCGCGTCGTATCGTCGCAGCCGGTCGTGGCTTCAAGGCCGAGGAAGATCTGCAGATCGCCCGCGACCTGGCCGCAGCACTGGGCGCAGAGCTCGCCTGCTCCCGTCCTTTGGCTGAAGGTACCGCGTGGCTGTCCAAGGATCGCTATGTTGGTGTTTCCGGCATGCACGTTGCTCCGGATCTGTACCTTGCTGCCGGCATTTCCGGTCAGGTTCAGCACACCTCGGGCATGTCCGATTCGAAGGTCGTTGTTGCTGTCAATAGTGATGCCAATGCCCCGATCTTTGAGGTTGCAGACTACGGAATCGTGGGCGACCTCTATGATGTCCTGCCTGCGATTACCGCAGCACTTTCCTGAGGAAGAGTATGTCTGAAGAAGTAGAGGTTGATTTCGAGGTCATCGTCATCGGTGGAGGTGTAGCCGGTTGCGTTGCCGCCTACACTCTTGCCGGACAAGGACACGAGGTCCTTCTCATCGAGCGTGCGATGGAACCCGGTTCCAAGAATCTCTCAGGTGGTGTTTTCTACTGCCGAGTAATGGAACAGGTCTTCCCGGACTTCGTCAATGAAGCTCCTGTGGAACGCCGAATCACGCGTAACATCGTCAGCCTGCTCAATGAAAAGTCTGCGGTCAACATTGACTACTGGGATCAGCGTCTTGCTGAGCCCGCAAATGCAGTTACAGTGTTGCGTGCAAAGCTTGATTTGTGGCTGAGCGAGAAGTGCGAGGAAGCCGGTGTCACCGTGATGCCGGGTGTGAAGGTTGACTCCCTCATCATCGAAAACGGACAGGTTGTTGGTGTTCGTGCCGGAGAAGATGAGCTGCGCTCCCACGTTGTGGTTGCCGCAGATGGGGTGAACTCTTTCATTGCCCAGCAGGCGGGAATCCGCGCTAAAGAGCCGAAGAAACACCTTGCAGTGGGTGTGAAGTCGGTGATCGCTCTTCCCGAGAAGGTCCTTGAAGATCGCTTCAATGTGCGCGATAACTGCGGTGCAGCCTACGCCATGGTTGGGGATGCGACGCAGGGCGTTGCAGGTGGAGCTTTCATGTACACCAATAAAGATTCCGTCTCTATTGGTGTTGTCATGCGTCTGGATGATTTGGAAGCATCGGGCTTGTCCTCTTCGGATGTCCATGATCACCTGCTCACTCATCCGGCAATTGCTCCTCTTCTTGAAGACGGCGAATTGCTTGAGTACGGGTGCCACCTGACCATCGAAGATGGGCCTCAGATGGTGACCCACGATCTCACCCGCCCAGGTTTGGTGATTATTGGTGATGCAGCTGGATTCACTCTTAACACTGGTTTGACCATTCGAGGGATGGATCTTGCTGCGGGTTCTGCGCTCGCGGCTTCAACGGCGGTTCATGCTGCCCTTGAATCCGGCGATTTCTCTCAGGCAGCGATGGATCGTTACCTCAGTGAGTTGAAATCTTCCTTCGTCGGGCAGGACATGCAGACCTACGCGAAGGCCCCTGCTTTCCTTGAGCGTCCTCGTATGTACAAGGACTATGGACGCCTTGCTGCAGAGGTTTTCTACGGAGTCTTCAACCATGATCTTCGCCCGCGTCGCCACATCATGAAGGTCGCGATGGATGCGTTCAAGGCTTCTGGCCTGCGTTTGCGTGATCTCATCAGTGACGGCTTGGCCGGTATCAAGGCATTGTGAGGCAGGAGGAACAATGAGCACATTGAAAATTGAGAGTGTTCCCGCGCGTCTTTCGCGTAACACTTACAACCTTGACGAGGAAGAATCTCATATCGAGGTCGACCAGGAGCGCGCTCGTGCCACCGGCGCCGGCAAGCTCTTGGAGCGGATCTGCCCGGCTCATGTCTACTCGGTAGAAGAAGACGGGAGCGTTGGCGTGGAATATGCCGCATGCCTCGAATGCGGTACCTGCTTGGCTATTGCCCCTGAAGGTGTCCTGAAGTGGCACTACCCCAGGAGCGGTTTCGGGATCATGTTCCGAGAAGGCTAAGAGCTTCTTCATTTGAGGTGGTGGGTTGAAGGCATCTGCTTTCAACCCATCACTTTTGTTTCAGCCCTTGAATTCATGATTGCCGCAATGCATTCGGCAATATTTCCACGGGTGAAGGAATGGTCTTCTGCAGAATCACTGCCTACGTGTAGTGGGCGCCATTCAAGTGATGCAGACCTTTTCTCTCCGCGGGGTCCTTGGGCGCCATGAGCATTTAGATGAACCTCGAATATGGGAAGAGCCCGAGTCCCTGAGATGCTTTGACCTATCGGAAACAGTCGGTGCTTATCTGTATCCGCCCCCGCCACGTATGCTTCAGCGTTGATAGATGTACACGAGGAAAATTCAGTGCTGAGACATATGAGGAGCGAATGCAAGTGCCATCGTTTCGCGCGCATGACAAGCTCTGTGAAGTCTTCCAAGCACAGGTCTTTGACGGGAGAATGAGTGGGGGAGAGGACCAGTGCTTCCATGCCGTATCGTCGGACTTCCCGGGCAAAAGGGAGAAGGAAAGTGCAGGCGGCCTGTTCCACTTCTTTGCGTGCGCCTAAAAGCCCGACACCAACGATGTTTTGGTAGCCCAAGCGAAGTGCTTGAGCGGATGGATCGACAGCATAACCCAACGCCGCAGCCGCCTCGTGAACTCGCTGGCTTAAGTTCTCACTGACCCGTACCTTTCCTCTGAGGACGTGCGAAACGGTTCCAACAGATACTCCAGCTAAACGCGCGACGTCGGAAATCGTCGGTGTTGTGGCCATAAAAGCCTCCTCTCCTGTGGCCTTTACTGTGCCGCAACCGCACTTCTTTCCAGCCCAAGGAGCAGAATCTGTGGAAACACGCCGGGTATCGTGCATCCTGTGGATCAATCACACTGCGGGTGCAAAGTTCACATATTAAGCTGTGAATACTTCGAGCGAGGAGGAATAATGCTTCGACGTTTGACAGACGCAATTGTCTGCGCAGTACTTTTGGTTCTCGATATTCTGGCGTGGCTGATCGTCAGCACATTCTCAAGTCTTGATCGTTCGGAACCAGGTCGAATTGCCTCGGTCTCTTTGAGCGCCTTGATCATCGTTGCTGCTCCTGCACTTGCGACCTGTATGGTTGCTGCGGTCGCGCGACTGGTGACCCGCACTTCGGCTCGCCTTTTCTATTCGTGGAGTCTTTTCGTCAGCGCTGTGGCCGGAGTGTTCAGCTATCTAACGGCTATGGTGTCCTCCTTTCAAGGAATGGAAGTTGGCCTGCGCTGGATGGCTTGTTTCTTCGCAGTTCAAGCGATCGTCAGCCTTATTCTCCTCATCGTTGGCTTGACCGGTGGAATTCCTCGAACAGCTGAGGAAGCACGTGCTCTGCATCAGGCGACGCATCCTTCTGCTTCCTCTTCGACTCAGAAGAAGTCTTCTTCGGCAAGCACCACTTCTTCTCACGAGTCCGCAACTTCTACCTCAGCGAAGGCTCCAGCCTCCGCAGGTACGGCTTCCCCCGCTGCAGGCAAGACTGCCCCCACCGCTCAGGGTGGCGAAGGAACTCACGCAAGCACGTCCTCGGCAAAGGAAAAAGAGACACATTAATGACAACTGAGGGTTTCCGCCAGCTTTCACTGGAAACAACGCATGGGGTTGAAGAATGGGAGGATTCGGGGGCGCTTGTTCAACGAAGTGTCCTGCCTAATGGTCTTCGGATCATTACTCAGAAGGTGCCGGCAACACGTTCACTGGCACTGAGCTGGTGGGTTGGGGCTGGTTCACGCGACGAGGATGAGGTGAGTGCCGGATCGACCCATTTCCTTGAACACCTCCTCTTTAAAGGAACCGCGCGCAGAAGTGCCTTTGACATCGCCGAAGCATTTGATGCGGTTGGCGGTGAGTCCAATGCGGAAACCGGAAAAGAACACACAAACTATTGGGCGCGCGTACTGAGCGAAGACGCGCCAATGGCCGTTGAAGTATTGGGAGACATGATTTCTGCCTCCCTTATCGATCCAGAAGAGTTTGAGATCGAACGCGGGGTCATCCTCGATGAGCTCGCGATGTCAGAAGACAATCCTCTCGAGGTCGTCCACGAGGCTTTCCAATTGGCCGTGTTTGGCGATAACTCTTTGGGACGTCCGGTTGGTGGAAGCGCCCAAACGATTCGAGCCGTTGAACGCGACCACGTCTGGGACTACTATCGCCGGGTTTACGCGCCCTCCTCGCTGATTATTGCCGCAGCGGGGGACGTCAACCATGATGAGCTTGTCGAGCAAGTGCAGCGTTCCTTGCATCCCACGTGGGCAAACGAATTAGAGGAACAGCGCGCTCCGCGTCCGAGGCGTTCGACGCAGGGTTCACAGTCGTCAGACTGTGAACCAGTGCGCTCAACGCGCCACCGTCATATTGAGCAATCACATGTCATTGTTGGTGGCCCCTCGATGCGTGCCGGTGACGATCGACGTCCCGTGATGTCGGTTTTGCTTTCTATTCTGGGCGGCTCAATGTCTTCGCGGCTCTTCCAAGAGATCCGCGAGAAGCGTGGTCTGGCCTATACGACATATGCCTTCGATTCCCCGTATTCGGATACGGGAGCGTGGGGAATGTATGCCGGGACAGCACCGGAACGAGCTTCCGAGGTCGAAAAGCTCATGCAGGCAGAGCTTGAAAAACTGGCGGCAACTGGTCCGCGTGAAGACGAGCTTGCTCGCGTTCGCGGGCAGCTGCGCGGAGGTATGGCACTGGGGTTGGAAGATACCCTTTCTCGCATGTCCCGCTTGGGACGCGCTGAGCTGAGCGGTCGTTACTTTACTGTTGATGCCGCGCTTGCTCGAATTGAAGCGGTCCAAGCTGAAGACGTTCGTGGTCTTGCGCAGGAGCTTGCAGGACGATGCGTCTTCACTGCTGAAGTGGTGCCGGAGGATCGTGCGTGACTAAACGAAGTGTTCGCCCAGCAACCTCCAGTGATGCCGCTGCCATTGCTGCAATGGCCCAAGAATTCTTCACTGAAGTCTTCAATGCCTGTGCGCTGCCTGCAGCGCATCCGCTTCGTGCACAGGTTCTGACGCAGACACGTCAGATGTGGGAAGAAACTCTTGCTGGAAACAGGCCAACGCAGGGGCAGACCTTGGTTGCTCTTGAAGAACAGACTCCCGTTGGTTTCATCGCATACTCGCATGCCCCAGCTCTGGAACTTGAACAGCCGTCGGGGCGCGTCATTCCAGCGGGGCAAGAGATCAGCAGCCTTTACGTGCACCGTAGTTTTAGGCGTATTGGACACGCATCGCGTCTGCTAGCAGCTCTTGTGGATACCCTCCATCCGGACTCGATGCGCTTGTGGGTTGCGCCAGAAGACACGCTGGCTATTCGCTTCATCCAAGGATGCGGGTTTTCTCCCGCTGGGGTACGTCGTAGCTTTGTTTTCGACCCGGAAATTCCCGCGGCTCGGGATGAACACCTGTGGTGGGCATTGCGTTCTTAGAGCGATCACATCAGGCCTCTCAAGGCTAGACGTGGCACACTTATTGCATGATGCCTCTTTACGACAACCTTCCTGAACCTGCGCCTCTGAAGAAGGGGAATCTCAGGATTGTCCCGCTGGGTGGCCTGGGCGAGGTCGGCCGCAATATGAATGTTTTGGAGTTTGGTGACAAACTCCTGGTTGTCGACTGCGGCGTTCTTTTCCCCGAAGAGTCTCAGCCCGGCGTTGACCTGATTCTGCCCGATTTTTCGTGGATTGAAGACCGTCTTGACGACATCGTCGGCATGGTTTTGACTCATGGGCATGAAGACCACATCGGTGCAGTCCCATATCTGCTCAAACTCCGCGAAGATATTCCGATTTATGGTTCCGACCTGACTTTAGCTTTCGTAGAGCCCAAGCTTCGTGAGCACCGACTTTCTGCCGAAAATCTTCATGTTGTCGAAGAGGGAGACCGCCAAGCGATTGGTCCCTTCGATTGCGAGTTCGTTGCGGTTACCCACTCGATTCCAGACGCACTTGCTGTTTTCGTTCGCACCCCCGCAGGTAAAGTCCTGATCACTGGCGACTTCAAAATGGACCAGCTGCCTCTTGACCACCGCCTGACAGACCTTCGCTCCTTCGCGCGTTTTGGTGAAGAAGGCGTGGACCTGTTCATGGTGGACTCAACGAATGCCGAAGTGCCCGGCTTCGTTACCCCAGAACGCGAGATCGGCCCAGTCCTAGATCAAGTTTTTGCTGAGGCTACCGGTCAGATCATTGTCGCTTCTTTTGCTTCGCATGTTCACCGTGTCCAGCAGGTCATCAACGCCGCTGCACATCATGGTCGCAGTGTTGCCTTGGTTGGCCGTTCTATGGAACGGAATATGCGTATTGCTCAGGAAAAGGGTTACCTCACAATTCCTGAGGGGCTCATCGTCGATTCCAATGAGATTTCCCTGCTTCCTCCCAATCAGAGGGTATACATGGCAACTGGGTCTCAAGGAGAGCCGATGGCCGCCCTTTCTCGAATCTCGCAGGGATCGCATCGCTTTGTCAGTATTGAACCCGGCGATACGGTGATTTTCGCGTCTTCCTTGATTCCGGGTAATGAGAACTCGGTGTACCGCGTCATTAACGACCTCACGCGTTTGGGGGCGAAGGTTGTTCACCAGGCGAACGCTAAGGTTCACGTTTCCGGCCACGCGGCCTCGGGAGAACTGATCTACTGCTACAACATTGTTCAACCGAAGAACGTGATGCCGATCCACGGGGAGATTCGCCACTTGGTTGCCAATGGTCAATTGGCAGTACTTACCGGCGTGAAGCCCGAAGACGTCGTTCTTGCTGAAGATGGCGTTGTCGTTGATCTCGAAGACGGACATGCCAGAGTCGTCGGTGCGGTTCCCTGTGAGTACATCTACGTTGACGGTTCCTCTATCGGAGAGATCTCCGAAGATGAATTGGCCACTCGACGGACACTGGGATCCGAAGGCTTTGTCAGCGTTTACGCGGTTGTTGAGGGCGAGTCGGGGATGGTTCTTGCACCACCGACAATTCGCGCAATTGGGATGGCCGAAGATTCCTCAGTTTTTGACGAGATTCTTCCCGACGTCACCGCAGCCCTCGAAGAGGCCGCTTCCGGCGGAAATGTTGATGCACACGTCCTTCAGCAGGCGATGCGTCGCGTTATTGGTCGCTGGGTTGGTCGTCATTTGCGCCGACGCCCCATGATTGTTCCGGTTGTCGTCCTGCAGTAGCGGGCGGGACTTGAGTACGCCGATAGAGGCACGAGCGTAAGGTACGGTAGAAGCATGACCGGGCGTTTTATCTCGACCTATTCGATTGTGCTCTCTCTTCCCATGCGTATTTATCAGCTGCCAGAACGGGGAGGCTCCGTTCACGCAGCTGCAGCAACCTCGCTTCCAGCGGGTGGTTTCACGGCTTTGT
>CALIZH010000010.1 GCA_938028585.1 uncultured Actinomyces sp.
GCCGGGGCGGTCCGGGCAGGACAGGGTCACAACAAGCTGCGCGTTTTCAGTCATGGGAGCCAGTCTAGTCAGGTTCATACCCTGCAACGAGGCCGGGGTACGCTTTGCGGGAGATGCCACGGGGCTGCGGGGTGTTTGGGATGTCGCGGCGGGCAGGGTTGCGTTGTTGCGTTGCTGCGGTCGGGGTTGCTGGCTGTACGGGCAGCGCCACAGTTTCACGAACGTTTCACGAGCCGCCAGGGCTAACGGCCAAATTTCACGCGCCGGCGGTGGCCTTGCCCCTTCAATCCGCACGTTAACCCGCTATTCCGAGTGTGGGCAGCCTCGCCCACGTACCGAACGGAGGGTTATGCTGCGGAACAGCGGGTTAGTGTTCCGGGTGACAAGCCCATGGCACCACCCATCGGGATCAGTTGCCACACACCACGCCATAGGACTGCGATGCCGCAGACCCCGACAGGGCATTCCTTGACACACATACTGCTTTAGCGTTCGTTGTGGGACCAACTGCCTGGACAGGCTGCTACGATGCGAAGCAGTGAACGCAAAGCAAAGGAGCCAGCATGGTCCGCGCCAACGATGAGAACACGGACAACCCTGAGCCGGATAGCAACACACCTACGAAAAGGCGCAACATCGGACATCTAACCCGCATGCCCGACTGCCTGATGCACTGGTGGACACCGCTAGCAATAGCCGCATTTTTCTTCTTCTCCAGCATGTTCATTACCTCAATCTGGGGAACGGCGACTTGCGAGGAGATCATGAATGCGATACAACACTTCCCCAAACGATGGCCATTCCACATGCGCACACCATCTCGCGAAGAAATCGAAGTATGTCTAACCATCACAGGTGCCGGCTTCGCATTCTCGGCTTGGCAACAGAGGAGCCACGACAACGCTGTCAAGGAAGACGAACAAGCACAGGCAAAGTACGAACTCGAAAGGGAACGCAAGGCACACGAAAGAAACCGCCTCGAGCAGATTGAGAGAGACGAATACTGGAAGCGTCGCGAACACATTCTCCAAACCCTCGACAGCAACAACCCAGGAATCCGCCTTGCAGCAATCAGCCTCCTGGCAGAACTTGCCGATTCAGCCGCTCATAGCAACCTGCTCAATCCCACTGCACAACAACAGCTCCAACAGCACATCATCCACACTCTATGCCTCCAATTTCGTCACGAGGGTCAACTAGTCAAATCGGAGGGAACCGAAGGAGAGCATGCAGAAATTCAGAATGCAATACTCCAGGTAATCCTAGACCGAATCCAGGATATAGCACCAGCAAATAATTGCGCCAATTGGTCAGAACAGACAATCAACTTATCCAATTCAACATTTCTTACATCAGTCACAATAAAAGAGATCCAAACGAAAGCAACACTTGATTTACAGCATTCAACTTTTACTAAAATAGTGAAGATTCACAAGTCTAAGCTGAAAGCACTCCTTTGGAGCGAAGCTAATTTTCATGGATCAATCGACGTAGGCTCTACAGACAAAGAAACAGAGATCGGCATCGATTCGATCCCAAACAATATCACAGAAGCCTATTTCACAAATTGTGACATAATCACTGAGGGAAAACTATTAATAGATTTTTCCCAGAGGAATCAAATAGGAACTAAATTCCCTGTACTCCACTTCAAAAAATGCACCTTCAAATCAACTGCATCCAAATACAGCAGGAGCAGCGACTGTCAACATACTGAAATACATGTTAGCAACGCAGACAAATCTCGCCACCCGGATCAGCAAACAACCACGCTCACGTTTAAAGAATGTACTTTTCACACCCTTTATCTGTATTTTACAACAATTAGCTCTAAGGTAGAAGTTTTGGGCAACACGATTTACAATCAACTGAACATCGAGTTCATGTCTCCTGCAGATACCAAAGATTCAGGAGAGACTCTTTTTGCAACAGACGCACGAATCACAATTCGAAACAACAAACTAGTCAAGGGAGATCAAAGCCGGCCTATTCAAATCACAGCGGAAAGCAGGCAGAGGATTAGCTCAATCCTTCAGATAGATAACAATTTCGCCGCAAACCCCAACGATGCGCGGGACAAACGGGTGATCACTTGCAGCCTACTTGACGAGAACACACTCACTTTCCACTTCGAAGAGGAATCAATATCGACATCCCTATTCGATCCTTGGAACACAGGTGAACCCACAATGCCCCCCACTGACAATACCTAACACAGCAACATGATAGAGACTGCTTGCCTTTTCCAAACCTTCCAAAGAAAGTCAGCCATACAACTCAATCAAGTTAGATCCAACACCACCCTCTTAAGCAATCATTATCGCAACGTATTCACAAGATAAGACGGACATAGCAATCCTTAGGACAATCTATACAACAGTTTACTTAGCACACTTAGCAAAACTGACTATGTACCATTACGCTCTTTGAGCTCAGACAGTTGACACTATAATTTCAGTATGCAGATTCGCATTCCCTCCACTCATGACCTCGAGTTCATTGAGGGCGCGTATGAGCATGCCCGGGCGTTCATGCAGGCGCATGGGAATGCGACTCAGTGGCCCGACGGGTATCCCAGCCGCATTGACGCTGAGGAAGACATCGTACGCGGACACTGTTTCCTTGTAGCCGACGATGAGGGGCCACTTGCTGTCTTTTCCCTCGCCCCAGGACCTGACGAAACCTACACAGAGATCGACGGCGCATGGCATTCCGAGGCCAACTACCACGTCATTCACCGCGTGGCCGCAATGCGTGGGCGTGGGGTCGCACGAGCGATTTTCAGCTTTGCGGCTGAGCACGCAGACTACCTACGTTGCGACACCCACGAGGACAACGCCCCGATGCGACGCGCACTTGAATCGTTCGGATTTCGCGAGTGCGGCACAATCACCGTGGACAACGGCACGGAGCGCGTTGCCTATGACTGGATCAAAGAGTCACTAGGCAACGGAGGTACATCGCGGCCGTAACGCCCAGCCGGCCGCAGATGCGTCCCACACTTTCGCATGCAATTCCCCGCCTACACAGATTGGCGACACCGGAGAAACCGCATGATTTCAATGTTCCGAATTCCGAATCTGAGGTTCCATCGAGGGAATTGCATGCGACTTTTGCAGGACTACACCCGATGGGGAGCATTGCACCCGTTAAGGAGCATTGCACCCGATCAGAGCGGGCGCAATGCCCACTGATGGGGTGCGCGACCAGACCGGCAACAGGCGACAGCGCGGATACCGTCAGGGGCAGCGCAGCCCCGTCAACAGGTCCAACACTAGGCACCATGCCACCAACCCGAGGCCGCTCACA
>CALIZH010000011.1 GCA_938028585.1 uncultured Actinomyces sp.
CCGACTCCACCGCCTGGGCCAAACAGCTCCAGCTCCTCCTGCCCACGATCGAGCGACGCATCGCCGAGGAAGTCGGCTCCGGCGTCGTCGAACAGCTCGTCATTCTGGGGCCCGTCGCCCCCTCCTGGAAGAAGGGCCCCTACGTGGTACGAGGCCGGGGACCCCGGGCGGACTACGGGTAGACCCGGAAGGTGGCCCTTTTTACGGTCGGCCATCCTTTGCTAGGCTTCTTCACGTAGCCCTTCCAACGGAGGAACGACGAGGAGCGAGATGAGCAACATGCACAGACCGCCAACCCAGTATGGCCCTGGTCAGGGCGGGTACCAGCCGGTGCCACCGACCGGCGGATATCCGATGATGCACGGGGGCGGATACCCCTCGTACTACCTCGGACCACCCCCCATCATCACACCGCGCACGAGCGTACCCCTCGTCACACAGATCATCGTCGTTACAATTACCGTCCTCTCAGTCATTCCACTCTTCGGCGCTGGAATGTATGCCGGGTTCACGTATCAATCGCCATGGCGACACATGGACTCGTCACAGGCTCAGTCCAACTCCGGGGAGTACACGCTGGACCTGTACGACAATACGCTCCACGTGACATGCAACAACTTCCGTCTCGGGCCCCTCGATGCAGATGGCGCCCAGACGCTCCTCGTCGATGTCACGGTCGTGAACAACACCGACGAGGACCGCAAGTTTCACGAGTACATTCCGGGACTGTCTCAAAAGGGAACCCCGTTGGGTTCCGCCTATGTGACGACCAACATGGGCGCGCCAGCCGACTTTCATGACACGGTCGGCATCGACTCCGTCTCACCTGGCCAGAGCGTGACCGGCACGCTCGCCTTCAAGTACATATATGTGGGTGACTCCGTCACCTTCGGCTGGGACGGCGACGAGCTGTCCACGTGGACCTGGCAGCCGTCCTAGTGCGGCGCGTGAACGATGAGTGAAGGACACATGATGGACAATCCGATGATGCCGCAAGGATCGAGCGGCTTGGGCAATACCGGAACCTACAAGCCGGTCACCCCCGAGTTAGCTCGCCAACTGAGGCGCAAAAACACGACAAAGCTTCTCGTTGGCGCCGCTGCTGTGCTCCTTCTTTTCTTCATCGGCGGATTCGCGTCGGGAATCTTTATCATCCGCTCAACGACGCAAGAACCTCCGGGCCTGGACCAATGTTCGACCGGCCAATATTCCCGGGATCTGCCCGACAACCTGGGGCACGTCACACTCGATTCCGCTGAGCGTGGCCCGGTCGACGACGACGGTGCGCAGACGCTGGTGCTGACATTCACCATCACGAACACGTCCGGAACGTCCAAATACCCCCACGAGTTTCAGCCCACCATGAGTCAGAAGGGAACCTATTTCGGTTCGGCTCGCTTCGAGGAGGAAGACAACGAGTCTCGGCGAGAGAGCGATTCCGCCTCCAACGACATAATGAAGCCGGGAGAGATTCGGCAGGTCACGGTCGCCGTCAAGTACCTGTACCCGGACGAGCCAGTCGTGTTCCGGCAGTGGAGTAGGGCGAACATTACCGACGAATGGGTGTTGTGCCCCGCCTAAAGTAACGCGGAACGCCCTGAAACTATGGTGCGCATCACTATATTGCCCCTTGAGGGCGATGTGACAAAGGCGCTATCCTGTTCTGTTGACGTTCAATCGATCACATCCTGAGCCCCGCGCCCCTTATGACGACAGGGTCTCCGGGTTGATCGATAGGGCTCAATAGGCGCGGAAGCGCGCGCAAGGCACTGTTCGACAGATGGAAGTGTGTCAGCAGCACTCCACATTTCGGTCAGATTTTGCTACGCTTCCAAATGTCATCCCGCACACCAGTGCGATTTCTATGAGGAGTCACTATGAGTAACCCGTACGCTCCCGGGGGCCAGGATCCCTGGAACCAGGGAAATGGCCAGGGTGGTTTCCCTGGTTCGCAGCAGTCTTACGGCCAGGCTGACCCGAACGCATACGCGCAGGGCGGCTACGTGGACCAGACCCAGCAAATGTCCAATGGTTACATGGACCAGTACCCCGCTCAGTACGGGGCCGGCATGACGCCCGAGGAACCGAAGTCGAAGCTTCCGCTGATCATCGGCGGCATCGCGGGCGTCCTGGTACTCATCCTCGTCGCTGTGGGTCTCTACTTCTTTATGAGCAGTGAGGATGAGGAAGAGCCGGAAGCTGACGACACCACCACCTCGGCCACCACGGACCCCAGCCCCAGCACCTCGGCTCCGGCTCCCAGCCCGAGCACCTCGGCTCCGGCTCCCAGCCCGAGCTCCGCAACTAGCAAGCCGACAACGGGTCCGACCGGCGTGCCGAACCCGAGCAATGCCCACCAGAACGGCAGCTACTCCGTCGATCTGTCGTCGGGCGTGCACATGGAGATCACGAAGATCGAAAAGGGCCCCGCCGATAAGGAAGGTTCCGACACCATCGTCGTTACCTACTCGATGACCAACAACTCCAATGAGGAGCAGTCCGACTTGTTCAACACCCCTTCTCTCAAGCAGAAGGGTATTGACATGCGCCCCGCCTACTACGCCAAGGGCAAGGAGCCCGCTGGCTACGACTCCTCCATCTTCGTGAATGTGCCCGTCGGCCAGACCAAGACCTTCCAGAAGGCCTACAAGCTCCCCTACCCCAACGAGGTTGTCTCCTTCAAGACGACCGACTTTGACAACTGGGATGCAGACATCCCGGACTGGTACTGGCAGCCGTGATCGGCGCTGCAACGAGTGCCTGACACGAGTCCTTCGGCGCCCAAACGGACGCGCCGTTAGCTCACAGTCATCTCAGCGCCCATGAGCGCGACGGGGCCGCCCTCCCACCCGGGAGGGCGGCCCCGTGTCATGCGCACACAGCAACAGCCGCAATGCGACTGATCACAGTCACTATTTCGTTGCAATCTCACAGTTTGTAAAGTAACCCTCCGGGTCTGTCAATCCCGGGTACAAGCCCCATTTTTGGTAGAATCTACAAGGTTAAACATCTATTTTTCGCGCAATG
>CALIZH010000012.1 GCA_938028585.1 uncultured Actinomyces sp.
GTACGCGAATCGCACGGATGAGGCGGCGCGCGCCGACATGGTGGAGCGTTCGCGCTTGCACGCGAAGCGCCTCGCGGAGTTCGTCTCTGCCCTCTAACCCGGCCCTCCCCTGCCGCTAGACAATAGGCGAAAACTGGCCCCGACCTCGTGCGTGTACGAGGCCGGGGCCGTGTCTACTTTTTCTTCCTCTGCTTCGGTGCAGGTAGCTCCTCCCACATGGCTGAGACTACGTCGCACAGCACGTCGCGGTCCTCTATCTCAACGAGGAGCATCTCCTTCGCTCCCTCGTAGGGGATGGCGCGTGGGGCCTCGGGCAGAAGCCGTTCGGAGGCGGGCGTGACCTTGAGCAGGAAGCGGTCATCGTAGATACCACCCACGACCTTGCTCCGGTAGTAGAGGACGTATTCGCCCATCATCTTGCGGTGCGCCACGTCGTCCAGCTCGCCCAGCAGGTCGAGCACGAACTCCAGGTATTGGTCGGTGGACGACATCGTTCTTCCTCGCTCTCCCGCTCAACGACACGCTCATCTGAGCCTGCGCTGCATTGAGCAGCCATCCTCTTTTGTGGCGCCTGAAAACAGTGTAGGAGCCTTAGATCGAGCCCGCTAACCACGTTCGTTCATTGATCAACGAGGCCGGGGACGGGTCAATCAATCAGATTCAGCCAGCCGTTCATTCGGTTCCGCCATGACCTGCAGATACTGGACATCCGGCAGTTTCATCTCACAATTTCTGATTGCTCTTCAACTCACCTGCATGAGTTTTCTTCATCCTATTCTTTGATGCAGATATGAGCTCGGTGCAGCCGAGAAGCACCACACAAACGAGGAGTAGCAGCAAAGCGGCTTCTATAGAATCCCATCCGAGAGCTGAAATTAGGGCGTTATTTAAATAGTGCAGTAGGAAAAGTAGTATCCATCTTCCAGTTAGCGCAACAGCCAGCGCTGCGACTGCTCCCCAAATAAACAGGCCGACAGATTCCCACCCCTGATAAACATGGAAGATACCGCGCAGCACTCCACCGCCAACGAGGATGCCGAATAACTTAATGCGAGGACGATCTACACAAAGTAACATCCAGACGGCAACAGCTGCCGCAAACCAGACTTCCTCGGCGGGGCCTCCCAACTGAGACAAGCCCCAAAACGGCTTAGGCCCAGTCGAACCTGGACACGGAGTATCCGGCATTAACAGGGACACCTCCCGCGCTAGGACCAGAGTTGTAACCCAAGCGAGCCCGACACAAGCCTGTTCTCTCCAATCAGAATTGCTTCTAGGAAGTCTAAAGAAAGACTTTCCCTGCACATACCACAGAACGAGCAGAGATACTGCAATCGTTATGAGTGATAGTTCTGGGCATAAGGCAACGTGGTCAATCCACCTTCCTGCGGGAATTTGCTTGTTAACTAGACAGTTGATAGCTCTCTCAGTCGAAAGCCCCCAATCGAAGAGGTACACGACGAGTAACACCACAAGAGCTATCCATAAATTCCGTCGCTGTTCCTTGATTTTGTTAACGTTCAGCCATGAAGGCTTAGAGAACAGATGAGTCAGTTTGAGCAGTAGCTTTTTATCACTGCTTATGTCGGGCTGCACCGAAGATCCCTCTTTTGAACCGCTCATGCAGCCAACCCGTATGAGCTACGAATCTGTATCCAATCCGCGCGGAAAGCTTCGTACACACGGGCTACATCGGAGCGCCCATCCAG
>CALIZH010000013.1 GCA_938028585.1 uncultured Actinomyces sp.
ATGGAGATGTCCAGATCTTCATTCGCCAAGTTGGCAACGTCAATGGTCAAGAGGTGGCTGGTGGCGCGGTTCCTGTGACCGCGAAGGCGCTTTCTGCCCCCACGAAGCCGAGCTTCACAGTCGCGGTTCACGAAGGAAGCGTGACAGTGAGCTGGAATGCGAACCCGCCAGCTGGATATCTTGCACCCGATCAAGTTCTTGTCTGGCAACGGGTTGGTGGCGTTGAGACAGAAGTTCCTCAGGGAGCAGTTCTCAATGGCAGCACAACAATTACCGCATCCGCTGGTTCGGCAATTGAGGTCGGTGTGGGTGCCCGTAACTCGCTTGGAACGACGTGGGGTAACTTGGCTGGAACCGGAACCGACACCGCGAAGATCAACGTGATCGGTGGTTTCGGCGGCACGACAAGCCAGTGCACAAGTGCAAACGCGCGTGGCGCGGATGTCAACGAGTGCCAGATGGTTTATCTGACGCTTCCCTCGACTTGGGCCAGCGATGCGCTCCCCATGAAGTGCACGATGTGGGATGATTTCTCGCAGTCCAATTGGACCTTCACACCTCGTGGTTCGGCAGGGGCCTCTGTAGAAACCGGTGTGCGACTGAGTAAGGCCAACTCGGGTAACCTCCCCATTTTGCTGCATCGAATTAACTGTTCGGTGGGACGGTAAATGATGATTCGCCCACGTCACGCAACCGGATCCCCGACGTACGATGAGAGCTTCGGGCTCACCGCCCAAAGACCTCAGCTCATCCAGAATATTCGCTTCAGAACTGAACACTTACTACCGACAGATGAATGGAGTCCCTCCTATGGCGCTTAGCTCGCAAGATGCCCAGCGTTTCGCCGAAACCTTCGCCGGTTTGGTCGGCGGTATCTCCCAGGCGCTGCTGGACAAAGAACCGGTGATTCGCCTGGCTCTGACGACTATGTTCGCCGGGGGACACCTTCTTCTGGAAGATGCTCCCGGTACGGGAAAGACCGCTCTTGCTCGCGCGATCGCAGCAACAATTGCGGGCACGCACTCTCGTATTCAGTTCACCCCCGATATGCTCCCCGCGGATATTACGGGCGTGAATGTCTACGACCAGAAGAACAACGAGTGGCATTTCCGTTCCGGTCCGATCTTCGCCTCTATCGTCCTTGCCGATGAGATCAACCGTGCCTCGCCGAAGACTCAGTCTGCTCTCCTTGAGGTCATGGAAGAAGCGCAGGTGACGGTTGATGGCGTCACCCACGCCGCGCCTCGTCCCTTCATGGTTATTGCAACGCAGAACCCGGTGGAACAAGCTGGAACCTACCCGCTGCCCGAAGCGCAGCTCGACCGCTTCTTGATGAAGGCCTCGGTCGGCTACCCCTCGCGCGCGGCAATGGCTGAAATCCTTGATGGCTCTGCGGCTCCCGATCGTTCTAAGCGCCTCAAGCCGCTTCTTGAGAGCGGACAGGTGGTTCGCCTTTCTGAACTCGCCGCGCAGACGCACACCGAGCGCGCAGTGTTGGATTACGTTGCCGCCCTTGCCGAGGCCACGCGCGAGGATGATTCCGCTACCTTGGGTGTGTCGACCCGTGGTGCTATCGGTATGGTTCGCTGTGCACGAGTATGGGCCGCAGCTCAGGGCCGTCACTTCGTGCTTCCCGATGACATCAAGGCCTTGGCAGCTCCCGTGTGGGCACACCGAATTGTTGTCGATCCCGACGCGGCCTTCTCCGGTGCAACCGCTCAAGGTGTTATCGCGCGTGCTCTTTCCTCCGTTCCCGCCCCGGCGGTGAGCGCCTGAACATGCGCATCAAGGAAGTCCAAGGCGTGAAGGTGGGTGATCGTGGCTAAGCATTCGGCTCCGAAAGCTCCTGCCGCACCGCGCACCTCCGGTTCGCGCCGCGGTGCAAAACACCCCGGAGGAGAGCACCTCGACAGCGGAAAACGTCGTCGAGGAAAACGCTCCTCCGCCAAACGAGGCGCAGGTTCAAAGGACGCAAGCGCACGCTCGTCAAAGAGCTCAGTTTTCGCCTCGGCGCGCGCGAATGTGAAGACAAGCTTGGGCGGGCTTCGCCAGGGTATGTCGCGTTTCGCGCAATCTCTGGGGACTGCTCCGGGTATGAAGTACCTGCGTCATGCGGCTCGCTCGGTGACCTCGGTTGGCTGGGTTGTGCTCTTCTCAGCACTCATCGCTGCCATCGTGTCTCGCGCTTTTGGTTGGGTCGAAGCCTTCTTCGTCGCCTGCGCATGCCTTCTTGCCTTCCTCATCGCCGTTGTGTGGGTGATTGTTCCTTCCCCTCACAAGGTTTCAGTGCGACTTCCGCGTCAGCGTATTGTTGCTGGTCAAACCGCCGTTGGCGAGATCACCGCTGAAAATATGTCGGATCGCCGCGCGCGCTCAGGTCTTATCGAACTTCCAATTGCTTCATCTGCACTTCAGTTCCTGGTTCCTCCTCTTCCCGGAAAGGGAGTCTGGAGCGAAGTGTTCTCTGTCGTTACCCATCGCCGAGGCCTGGTGACCGTTGGCCCAGCACGTGCACTTCGCGCTGACCCGCTGGGGCTGATTCGTCGAATTGGCACGTGGTCGGAGCCAGCGACTCTGTACGTTCACCCGAAGACCATTCGCGTTCCTTTCGATGCGACGGGTATCCACGCCGATGTTGAGGGTGTCACGACGGCGAAATTGTCATCCTCTGATGTTTCATTCCACGCGCTTCGTGACTATGTTCCCGGTGATGATCGCCGAAATGTCCACTGGCCAATGACCGCTCATATCGGGCGCCTTGTTGTTCGTCAGTTTGAGGAAACGCGCCGTTCGCACCATTTGGTTGTTTTGGATACGCGACTGGGACAGTGGAATGACCGCGATTCTTTCGAAAATGCTGTTTCGATTGCGGCTTCTTTGGTCGTTGCCGACATGGCTGCTTCTCGGACCGTGTCTTTGACGACCGCCACCGATTGGGTGACGACCAGTGCTGCGACGCGCATGCTCGACGCGATGTGCGCAATTCATGACTCGGGCGAAGCCGATCTGATGGCACGTCTGCGCGAGGCGATTGCTAAGCGTCCCGGTCTTTCGGTTGTCACGATCATTGCTGCGCCAACGGTTGATGACGATCAGGCTTCGCACCTGTTGAACGCCATTCCGGTTGATGTGCGCAGTGCGGTGGTTCGAGTTCGCCCCGGCCATCCGAAGCTGCGTCGCCTGAGCCACGGAACTTTGGCTGATTGCCCGACTCTTGAGGATCTTCCTCGCTTGGTTGCTGCGGGAGGTTTGGCCTGATGTCTCAAACCACCACCGGTTTTCACCTGGGCGCTCGCGCCGGCTTCCAGATCTCTCGCCAAGGTCTGCCGGCCTGGTTCCTCATTGGTTTAGTTCTGCTTTTCCTTCCCACCATTTGGGTTCACGAGGCCGTTTTTGGGTCGTGGGTCGGCTTGCGTGCCGCTGCGGCTGGCGTCGCTGCGGGTCTTTTCGTCGCCTGGGCCTCGAGCTTCTGGCGCTGGGATTGGCTATCGACGATTGCTGGGCTGATCGCAGCTCACTTCCTTATTGGCGGTGTTGCGGCGTACCCCTCGACGACTTTCTACGGGCTTCCTACCCCACGCACCCTGCAACTCTTGGTTTTGCAGGTGGTCTATGCGTGGAAGGATCTGCTGACAATCACCCCGCCGGCCTCGGCCTACGTCGGTCCATCAATGGTCCCGTGGCTGAGCGCTCTGCTGTGCTCCTTCATCTCGGCGTTATTGGTGCTTCGCGCTGGGCGTGCAATTGCTGCAGTTATTCCCGTGGCCGTTATGGGAGTTATCGGCATTGCTTGGGGTAAGGGCGGTACCTTCCCGAATATTTGGCTGATTGCCGCATGGTGGGCACTTGCCTTGGGTTGGTGTGCATGGGCAGATCAGTACCGTCGACTCGAAGCTGGCTTGGATGTTCGTGTCGGTGGTGGAACGGCATCGGATACCTCAGCGACGCTGGGGGAGACCACTCAGGGCGGCTCTCAGGGCAGTATCCATCTGGGCCGCCAATTCGCAGGTGGCGCACTGGTCATTGCAGTTGTTGCAGCTGCCGCTATTCCACTCACTAATGCCTATGGCCCGTGGTACACCCGCGTTGTGCTTCGCGACGTTGTCCAACCTCCGCTGGATGCGCGTCAGTATCCCTCTCCGCTATCTGCTTTCCGTCACTACAACGTTGACTTGCAAGAGCAGAATTTGATCCACGTGGATGGTCTTCCAGAAGGTGCGCGCGTGCGTATTGGTGTCATGGATAGTTACGACGGAACGACCATGACAATGAGTGCTCCGGGAACTGGTCCCTCCGATGGCTTTATTCACGTGGGATCGACCTTGCCGCAGCAGCAGGCTCCCGAAGGTAGCTCGTCAGCCCACATGACCTTCACGACCTCGCAGCTCCTTGGCCCGTGGGTTCCAATCGTCGGTACGCCTTCGACCATGAATTTTGATCAATCTGCATCAGCTTCTGGTACCCAGGCGAACCAGCAAGAGGGTAATCCGAATGCCGCTGTGGTGAGCACCCTCTCTGATGGTCTCTACTACGACATGTGGGCGAACGCTGCACTTGCGACATCGAAGAACGTTCAGGGCGGAACCATGGTGTATTCCATGGATTCAACGGTTGTTCCAATCTGGTCGGATGGCCAGCTCTCAGGAACCCGTGCTGTTCCCTATCGCGGCGGAGATAAGGGCGTTCCCGATTCGGTTCGTGATCTGGCAACTCAGACCTCAGCAGCCGAGCAGGGTGATCTTGCAAAGGCCCGCGCGATCGAGCGCTACCTGAAGGAAAAAGGCTTCTACTCGAATGAAGACAACGCTCAGTCGCGCCCGGGTAACAGAGCAGACCGACTGAGTCGCATGCTTGAAAGCGAGCAGATGATCGGTGACGATGAGCAGTACTCCGTGCTCATGGCGCTGATGCTGCACAACCTCGGCATGAACGCCAGGGTCGTCATGGGCGCGTATCCGAATGAATCGAAGGGTGGCGATGTCGATCTTCGCGGTTCGGATGTTCACGCGTGGGTTGAGGTCGAGTTCCAAGGAGTTGGTTGGGCAGTTTTCGACCCGACCCCGCCGCGCGACCAAGTGCCTCAAACCGATGTCCCGAAGCCACGTTCTGTGCCGCGTCCTCAGGTTCTTCAACCGCCAGAGCCGCCTGAACAGCCCGCAGAACTTCCGCCGACAACTACCGATCGCGGTTCAGATTCGAATGATGACTCGCGTCTGAAGATTCCGTGGCGAATCATTGCAACCGGTAGTGGAATTCTTGCGATCATCGCAATCCCGCTTCTGGCTATTGTGCTGGCCAAGAGTCGCCGTACCAAGAAGCGCCGCTGGTCCGCGCCTCCGCAGGCACTGACAGGTTCATGGGACGAGGTCGTCGATCTCGCACGCGATGCCGGCGTTGTCGTGCCCACCGACCTTACTCGTCAAGAGGCCGCATGGATGCTCACGACGTCACCGTTGTGGCCAGCAAGCGCAGCCAAGAGCAGCACCTCAACCCCTCAGTGGTATGAATTTGGCGAAGAACTTCCCAGGCCTGTTCGTGTTGCTCGTTGGGCAGATACTGCTGATTTCTCTGGTGACGAAGTTCAGCCCGAACAAGCGACTGATTCCTGGCAGATTGTTGATGAGCTGACTCAGGAGCTGCGCGAGAATGCAACTCACTGGACCCGGATTCGCCGCAAGCTTTCCTTGTCCTCACTCAGCGCGCGCTACCGCCAAAAGCACGGTGCTTCACCGATGGGTGTGCTTCGTCGCCGTCTTCGTCATCCCTTCAGAGGTAAGCAATCATGACCCCTTCGGTTCCCTCTAGGCGTCTTCCTCCTCCCGAGCTTCCCGGTCACACCTGGCTGCGAGCTCTGGGTTCTGGAGGTTTCGCTGACGTTCACCTCTACCGCCAGGAGCTTCCTGCGCGTGAAGTTGCGGTGAAGGTTGCGCGCTCGGTGGGCGACCAGGTTGAGTACGCGCAAATCCGTCACGAGGCCGACGTCATGACCTCCATTGCCGGCCACCCCGCCGTGGTGGAGTTGTATTCGATTGGGACTTCACCCGATGGCCGTCCCTATTTGGAAATGGAGTTCTGTCCGGTCGCAAACGTTGCCGAGCAGGTACGTCGAATGCCGATGGCTGTGGATCGGGCACTTGATGTCGTGATTCGCCTGTGTGGAGGCGTTGAGATGCTCCACCGAAATGGCTATGTCCATCGCGATATCAAGCCAGCGAACGTCATGTTCGACTCCTACAACTACCCGGTTTTGGGAGACTTCGGCGTTGCCTCTCGCATTGGGGCTTTGGAAAAAGGAAGCCTGGATGGCTTCTCAGTGCTCTGGGCTCCACCTGAACAGCACAATCGTTCCACCCACGCGCATCCGACTCAGGATGTGTGGGCACTGGCGACAACCTTGTGGACATTCCTCAGCGGGCGTAGCCCATTCGAGGATCCGGTTGGTGACAATAGTGCTGCCTCGGTGGCTGCTCGAGTCTATGAGGGACGCATCCGTGGGCTTTCTCGCCCGGATGCCCCCAAGGAACTTGAGCGCGTTTTGCGCCACGCG
The DNA here is from genome assembly GCA_938028585.1 of uncultured Actinomyces sp. GTDB lineage: Bacteria > Actinomycetota > Actinomycetes > Actinomycetales > Actinomycetaceae > Pauljensenia. Next base: position 6,548 of record CALIZH010000013.1, read on the forward strand.
ATGCAGCTGGATCCCCGGAAGAGGACTGCTTCAGCGGCTGAACTGGGCCGTCAGCTTCAAGATATTCAGACCCTCATGGGACGCCCGGTCACCAAGATGGAGCTGCGTGACGGTAATACCGTAGGCAGTTTTGGGGCTCATGGCTCTTCGGCCGGCGCCGCTGATGACACTGCGGCTTCGTGGGGGGCTGTCCAGGGTGAAAATTCCCCGAACGCGGCTCAAGATGAGGCAACCCGTCTGCGTGCGATGCCTTCGATCGATGCCGAGCGAACGCGTTTGCGTGCGCCTTCCCTTGACCTGGGGCAGGCTGCCGCTTCCTCCTCCGCCGAGGCCGCATCCCCTTCACCCGCATCCGTAACCAATCCGGTCAGCGGTAACGCCGCGGCAGGGAGTGCGTCCAGTGGAATGCAGTCTCAGCCCGTCGATGCCTCACTTTCGGGTATGCAAGGCCCGATACCAACCTCGGAGAACCAGCAGGATTTCCCCGCTCTCCACCAGCAGGATGCATCTGCGGTTGGCGCAGCTAGTGAGCAATTTGGTGCCGGATATGCACCTGCTCCAGATTCGTGGCACGCTCCGGGACATACAACTCAAAATACCTTCGATACCGGCCACCCCTTGGGCTATCTCCCAGATGGTCGACGTTCGGGCCCGAAGAGAATCATCGCGATCATCGCCCTTGTCGTCATGGCAATGGTGGTTTTAGGCGCTGTGATTGTTGCAATGCTGACGGGAGGAGGCAGCATCATTGGGGTGGGGAAGCAGACTGCTTCTCCTACGGCCTCGGCAAGTAGCTCTTCCACACAGGGATCGCAGGGTGAAGACCCGATTGCTGTTCCTCCGCCCGCGGTTGACCAATTGGTTGCACGCGTGAATGGCGAGGATATTCAGTGGAGTTGGACTGACCCCGCGGTTGGGACCACGTCGGCCGGGCATAGGCGTTATGTCTATACCGTTTCAAAACCGGGTGCGGATGATGCGGTTGCTGAGACACGCCAAAATGCGGTGTCGGTGAAGGCAGTTCCCGGTGAGGTATGCATCGAGGTCGTGTCAGTGGCCGAAAATGGGCGCGCCTCGCAGCCCACTAAGAACTGCGTGACAATCCCTGAAAATGGGAATGGCCAGAATCAAGAGGGCGATAAGAACCAGCAGGGTAACGGCCAGCAAGGTAACGGGCAGCAGGGTAACGGGCAGAACCCACAGGGCGACGCAAATACGAACAAAGAGCAGCACTAAGCACTCTGAAATTCGGCATACGCCGACTCAGGCCTCTTTACTGCGCAACCTGCGAATCAAGAGCACTGCGACAACAATCGTGAGGCCCGCGCCAGAGATTCCCAATGCCCACATTCGACGCGGAGTCGTCGTATCAACCGGAAGATCAGGTTTCACCATAACCGGATCTGCGGTCTTTTGAATCGGCGGATACAAGGGGTTTGTGGGTCCTGGCATCTTCCCGTCGTTGACGAAATTCAATGCGTTAAAGGGTGCGACGATTCCCCATCCCTCTTCGGCAGTGCGCTGGGAAGGCGTTGGGCGAAGTGCAGTGGCCAGAAGGCGATACTTCCACTGATCGGGGGTCTCGTTCGGGTACCTTGCAGCAATCAAGGCAACAATTGCGCCCACGTATCCCGTCGCATAAGAGGTAGAGGCTCCCTGCGTTGCGAACATGCAGTCACCGTTTGCAAAGAAGGTCGACGCAATTTGCGAACCGGGTGCAGCGATTTCTACGTGGGTACCATGGACGACGGACTGGCTTGGGTTACCTTGCGCGTCGACCGCGGTGACCGCCAAGGCCTCGGGATATCCCGCGGGGAAGCGCACCGCGGTGTCTTGTGAACCGGAGTTTGCATTCTGTTCGACGTTTCCAGCCGAAGCGACGACCAGCGCACCCTTTGAGTGCGCGTACTGGGTGGCTGTGCGCAGGGCAACATCGTCAGAGGTCAAGGATTGCGGAACAACGATCACGCGAATTCCTTGATCCGCAGCCCAACGAATACCATCGGCTGTGCGCGCAGCTGTCGGCCCCTTGCCCGCGCGCTTGGCGTCGTCACTGGAGTCAACGTAGACGCGCACGGGAACAATGGTTGCCCGCGGTGCGAAGCCGACAACGCCTGAACCTGAGACCTCGCGCGCGGCGATCTGCCCCGCGATTGCGGTGCCATGTCCAAAAACGTCTTTTCGTCCGTCACCAGACTCAACCAGGTCGGTACCCGGCTCAACTGCGTCCTTGAAGTGGGCGTTTCCTGCGGCAACACCCGAATCAACGATCGCAACGCGCACTTGGCCCTGCGAGAGTTTCAGGGCCTCTTTCATTCCGAGGAAGGAGTAGGCCGAAGGCGGCTGAGTGATCCACTTATCGATACCGATTTGGCAGCCCTCTTCGGGCTGCTTTGTGGCGGATCCACGCTTTTGCTGCGAGTTCGTCTGGTCGTTTCCTTGAGTCTCGCCCGGTGTAGGCGTATCCGCATATGCGGAAGGAAGTGCAACTGCGCCACACAGTGCCAGTGCGGCAAGAGCGCTCAGCGTGCAATTTGTCAGTCGATTCACTGAGCACCAACCGTTTCCCAAGCCGCAGCGGAAGTGAGTTCTTGACCCTCAGGAATGAGCGCTAGCCATGCTGCCGGAAGGGGAGAGACCGCAGTTTCGGGCAGCCCCAAGCGTTGCAGTGAATCGCTGGGGTTATTCCCCAAACCGTGGACCTTCCCGATGTCAGAGACAAACACGATAGGACCGCTTGAACCACCGGAGGAGGAACGGACCAGTGCACCTGAACCGCCTCGAACATTGACCTCGCGCGGGTGAAGCTGAGCGAGCTCGGAGGTGGGAATGGACTTAAGAACGGTCTCTGCCTTGGAGTGATTCACGACGAGCTGAGCGCATGGCGCTGCATCGGCCCCCAGGACTTCACCGACCTGGCTGGGCCAATCCGAAGGGATAACGCCCTGGTTATTCACCGTCAGTGATGCCAGTTCTGAGAGGTCAATTATGAGGTTTTGCGGACTTCCGCGGTCTGCCCACGAGGCCTGGTAGAGCTTGTAGGAGAAATCCGTTAGCGGAGTAATAGTTCCGTCGTCAGTGATGACGTAGCGACGCGGTGTTCCGGATTCGTCGACTTCGATGACGGTTCCGATCTGTGCTGCGGTGATTCGCGGCGACATGCCTGAAACCGGGCGACCCAGGTTCGGGATATCGACGGGTGCCAAAGTTGACCCTTCGGTGAACAAGTTCAGCCAAGCTGCACTCACCGGGGTGATGGTGCGACCGGACAGGTCGAGCACGTTAACAATGGCTTGTGCGTGCGCGATTTCGATGGGATAGCGGACCCCGCCTGTGACCAGGTAGAGCCTTCCTTCGTTGGAAACAAGGGCGCTGGTTGCGTTGCTGAGGCCCTCGGGGTTACCAGCAACCCAAGTTTTGATTCCTGACGAGGCCGCGCATGAGGTCCAGTCGTAGGAGTGCAGTTGGTCTGCAGTTGGGATGTCGTCGGGCACATCGCTCAGGCCGATCGCGCTTCCGCGGGGAATTCCCTCGAGCGAGGAAGACGAAACCGAGGAGGTCACAAGCTTTCCGCTTTCGCTGAGAAGCTTGGCGGAGGTGACGTTAGAAACGGGGCGAAGTGTTCCTTCGATCGAGTAGTAGCGTGCACCTTCACCCTTCGTGATGATGAGGTGCGAGTCTTGCCAGCTGCTGGGAAGCGTTGGCAAGAACCTGCCGACAGCAACTGCAATGAGAACTGCAAGTGCGGCAAGCGAGGCCCCGACGATTAGAGGGCGAGTGGTTGATTTTGATTCGAGCTCTTTTCCTCCGGGAGTACCAGAGGTGAATGCTGTGACCAAGCGGCGACGATTGAAACGTTGCGCTTCAAGGATGTCCTTGTTTGATGGCATTACAGGATCCCCCATACCAAAGTCGTGATGGGCACCAATGCCAGCAAGCTGATGAGCGAGAGGGTGTCAGCGATTCGAGTGACCCACGGGCGCATCTTTGGATCGATAACGGTCAGTGCCAAGACAAGGCCGGTTGCAATGAAGAGCAATAGGACAATCGGAATGAGTGCCTGGGGCATGAGGATTGCACTACCGATCGCGCTCACAAGGATCAGGATGATGCCTAGAATCGCGCCGATCAGGACCTCGACCCGTGAACGCAAGGACCGCGTTGAAAGCAGAAGAGCAACGCCTCCGCAGATGAGAAGGAGTAGTGAATAGCGGGTATCAAGAAGGAGCGGGACACAGATCAAGATTCCCAGCGAAGCGCCAGTTTTAAGGGAGATGGTCAGGATATGACCGTCGTTTACCTTGCGAACAACCTGGTAGGCATCGATAGTTTCGGGGTTTCCTGTCACGCGAATAGGAATTCGGGCCATCGCAAACCAGGGGGCGATCAAAATAAGCACTATTAATAAGGTATAGATTGCACTTGCTGAGCGCTGGGTTGAAAGGTGTCCAAATCCCGTAAGCAGGCCAATTGTTGCAGCTGAAAAGCCATAGGTGAGAGGCGCAGCAATGGAGCCGTGCAGGTTCTTGGGAAGAATGATCAGAAGAATTGCTGCGCTGATGATCGCTGCAATTCCAAAGCCAGCCAGCGGAAGGGCTGACCAAGAGCCAGGGATTGCGCTCATGACTGCGCTACCGGCAAGGATCGGAATTGAGTGCGCAAGAGAGAGGGGAGCAAGGCGCTGGGTTGAGCGTGAAATCAGCGCGCAGGCTAGAGAGGCCAGTAAAGTTCCGGCCAATCCGGTAATTAAACCAAGGTAGTTTCCTCGACCTCCGGTGAAGATCAGAACGGCTGCGGTGAGGACTAACAGCGCTGAAGCATGTGTGCTAAGATCTACCGAATTGTCAGAATTCCATGGAGCCTGATCATTTTCGACCGCGGTTCCCACGGCCTCGACCAAGTCGTCATAGCGCAAATCCTGTGTGCTGTCGCCGATTTTCGACAGAATCAGAACGGATCCGGCTTGGACTCCCTGGTTGATCAGGGTCTGGCTTTGATCAAGAACTTGGCCCTGAGAATTCGTAATTCGGTATCCCTGAGAGGCAGAACTGGCCGATAATTGTGTGATTTGCGACACAATATTTGGGGCAAATTCGGCCAGTGCAACGTTCGTTGGGACCGACATGTCGACGGTGTGCTCACCCATGCGAATGCTAACGGGCATAAGGGCTGGAGGCCTGGATGCGGTAGTGCTTGCCATGAGGTTCCTTTGCTCAATAGTGCTGCCTTAAGCCTAGCTGGTTTCATGAAACCTGTATTTGCATTCCCAGATCGCTTCGATAATGTAATACCCGACATCGCGATTGTGCCCTCCGTTACAGAGGGTCGATCAATGCAAGACTTCGGGGGGACCCGAACGAAAAACTAGGAGGGTGGACCATGAGCGGTGCAAATATTTCTGCGGAACAAGCCAGCTATGATGCCATTCGCACAGCTGTCACTAACCTGCAGGCCTACCTGCAGGGCCTGAACGCAAAGGTTAAGGGTGAGGTCGCTACCGCTATCGGTGGTTGGCAGGGTGGCGCCTCGCAGGCGTTCAACTCCGTCATGGAGCAGTGGGATGCTGGCTCGTCCAAGACCACTCAGGCACTGACCGATTTCGAAAGCGCACTTGCCTCGGTCGGCGCTCAAGTAATTCAGAACGAACAAGATTCTCAGCAGGCTGTTACCAAGACTGGTGCAGTCATGCTGAACATGTGAGCAGATTGGAGTAGGAAATGAACGGTGGAGATTTTCGCGTAAGCCCGGAGCTGCTCCAGCAGGTCTCGGCTGATCTGCGCACGCAGGCAACCGATCTGCTGAACCAGCTTGAGCAGTTCAATAAGGACGTTGAAGCACGTAGCGCCACATGGGAAGGTGCTGCAAAGGAATCCTACGCCCAGAAGCATGGTGAGTGGACCTCTGGTATGCACCAGATGCAGCAGGCTCTTGATGCCTTCGCAGGTCTGGTTGATCAGCTTGCCGGCAACTACGTCGTGACCGATAACACGGGTGCGCGTACCTTCAATGGCCTGGGTACTGGCCGCTGATGCAACTCATGCGTAGCGCTCCTGAGTGTTGCGCGTAAACGGCGTGTGGGTGAGTAGAGCGATCTGCTCACCCACACGCCGTACCTACAACAACTTGATCGGCCAATGTGGGCAGATCGTTGAATTGGGCTTCCTTAGAGGGGAAAACGGCCGTGGTAATGATCGAGTTTGCTGACGGAGAGTACAGCGCGACCGCGAATACCTTGCAACAGGTTTCCGGTGAATTGCAAGGCGCAAAAATTGATGACTTGTCCGAGGCAGTAGAGTCTTCAATGAAAGGTGCCGACTCTATCTTGCGAGCGAGAATAGTCGAAGGTCGCTACACGTCCCTTCTTCTGACGCATTCGAGGGCTCTCGAGGAGCTCGCTCGAGCCGCGCATGCAGCCGGTGTCAATCTTGCCCAAACCGAGGCAAACAATACCCAACAGGCCAATGCTCAGGGCCAGGCTGCTCTTGCAGGAACAGCGGGGGCGATCCCAAGTCTGGCAAGATATTCTGAGCAAGCATCGGCGCTCAATGGTTCTTCCAGAGGTCCGCTGCGTGATGGATATCTGGGGCCAACCCTGCCGACAACCACGGGTGGTGCTCAACCTGAAATGCCGGTCTATCGACCTGGGCAAGGAATGCCGCCTTATGCGCCAACTCCTGCTGTACCGGGTCCTGTTCCTCACCCATCGCCCTCACCTACTCCTTTGGCGCAGTGAAGCTGAAGTCCTTAAGGGGCGGAAATGGAGTTAACGTTTAGGGTTAAATCAACTTGCACAGGAAGCTTGTTGTTATCCGCCGAGATGAGCGATGGATAAGGCGAGTTCGAAGGACAGGAATACTGCAAAATGTCAGCTGTAGAGTCGCAGGCTGAGAACAGCTCGAACACTCTCTATCGGCAGGTAGGTTGGGATTAAAAATGAGTTATTGGGATGGAGAACTCCCGCTAGCACAGCGCCAGTCAATTGAGGCGTTTCAGCGCGGTTATGAACCGGTAATCCTTGAATTTCGCAATCGTCTTGCGGAAGCAGGGGGAGGACGATGGGTTGCTCGCGATTTTGGTGCGAGTATTTCGCGTTGGGATGACGATTTCAGTGGCAGCACTCAAGATGCGTGGGAATTGGTTGGGCAAAGTGTGGGCGGCCCCTATGTACCTGTTGCTGAAGTCGAGAGGCTCGGTCGCGAAATTCTTTCGACTCTATATCCAGAGTTTGAACTGGGGGCAGACAAAGATGGTGTTCGCCAGTTGTCGTGGAGTGATCCGCATAATGGTGGATTTCTCTATGTGACCGTTCACGAGGGTAAAGCCACCTTGATGCGTTATCAGACTGGTTTGCGACCCTCTGATGGTAGTGCTGCGAATCCTCGTGAATTTGTTACTAATCGTGTCAATATCGATATCCCAGAGGACTAGAGATGCCTGTGCAATGGAGCCAAGTGAAGACCTGGACATCTTCCAGTTTGAGTGCTTATTCGGGGACTGTTTCATCGAAGCGCGATCGCGTTCTTCAACAGGTAGCGTCGATTCAAAAGAATATTTCTGGTTTCCAGGGGCAGGGTAATACAGCGGAGGCTCTGCGTACGGCCATGGGAACGGCGCATACGGCTCTCTCAACTCTGGCTGATGATTTGGCTGAGGTCTGCGATGCTTTAGACGCTGCAGTGCCGAATATTGAGCAGGTCGAGAGTGCTGTTAAGACTGCCTTGGAGGTTGCGCAAAGCTGTCAGTGCACGATTTCAGACAGTGGTGTCCCCGTTTGCCATTATTCTGGAAACGACGCAGAGACCTACCGCAATGCAGCCGTTGCTGGAGTTGCCATGCAAGTTTCCAACGTGATGGCCCTTGCGAGCTATGCGGATGAGTCGCTCGATCGCGCCCTAGCAAAAGTTGGGACTCCCGGTAGTACTTCAAGTGCATCGGGTCAAGGTACTCATAAGTTGTCGAAGACCGAGCAGGAGCGTTTTAAGAACATGTCTCCTGAGGAACGCGCTGACTACTGGTCGAAACAGTCTTATGAACAGAAGCAATACCTCTGCGATCACTATCCAGAGATGGTTGGTAATGCTGATGGTGTTGAGGGGTGGGCAAGAGACCGCGCCAATCGTATTAATTTGCGTGAGAAGAGGCTGGCTACAGAAAAACAGATTGAGACACTTAAGAAAGCGATTGATGATCCAAAACAAGCTGTGTATGTGACCCTCAATCGTCAAAAGCTGGAAAAAGCAGAGGAAGCGCTCAAGTCTTACAAGGTGATCAGTTCGTCGATTGGCAATGGCATCAGCCTTGAAGACTATCAGCATGGCAAGACGGGAAAGCCTATTTCGCTATTGACGCTTCAGGATGACGGACGTCGTGTTAAGGCTGCGGTGGCTCAAGGGGACGTCGATAACGCAGCGCATATCGGTACTTTTGTACCGGGGATCGGAACAACTGTTAACGGGAGTCTCAAAGACTACATTCGCCAGACGGAGAATTTACGTCAGGCAGCCGCGGATCAAGGTAACCTCGCATTGAAAGACGTAGCAACGGTTGCGTGGCTCGGTTACGATGCTCCCGGTGACGCCAAATTTGAGAATCTTAGTGATATCACCTCGCCTAAACTCGCTCAGGCCGGCTCTGATCGTTTAGCTGGTTTCTTGAACGGAATGCAAGCATCGCGTGAGCACGGTGCGGGAGATGCGCACATGACTTTGGTTGGTCATTCCTATGGCTCGACAACGTCGGGAATGGCGGCGACAAAGGTTCATGATGGTGTAATCGACGATCTCGTGCTCTGTGGCTCGCCGGGTATGGGAACCTATAACGCTTCAGATCTACATGTCGCTGAAGGGCATCGTTGGGTTTCAGGAGTCCCAAATGGGGATAGTGTTCAAGGTATGGGATCGATACTTCCAGGAAGCACTATCCGCTGGGGACACCTCGGAACCAATCCGATGTACGACAAGACATTCACACATCTTTCAAATGATGCGACTGGGTATGCGAACTATAACCACAATGCGCCGCCGAGTGATTCGCATTTGTGGGCGGCGCTGAATCTAGCCGGTCTTCACTACCCATTGAATTTTGATAACCACAGTGTCTATCTAGAAGATGGGACGGAGACGGTTCAGGACTTTGGCCGAGTTGTTGCAGGGGTGAAGTAGTGAGCTATCGGGGTATTGTTCGCGTATGTGCGGTACTTGGAGTGACAACGATTGCTTTGAGCGCGTGCTCTATCGGAGGTGCGGGCACTAACCAATCCACTGCGACACCCACTCCGACTGTTAAGAAGGCTGTCTACTGGGATGGAAGTCTTCCCTTTGAACAGAGACAGTCGATCCAGGCATTTCAGCGTGATGAGGAGCCGAAGATTCTTGAGTTCCGTCGTCGCCTTGCCGAGGCCGGTGGTGGAGGCGCGTGGGAAGCGCGCATCTTTGGGTCCGAGATCAATAAAGAGACTGACCACTCTTCAGGCGATGAGCAGCCGGCGTGGGAGCTTGTTGGGCAAGTTGTTGCTGGTCCTTATGTTCCCGTTCCTGAGGTCGAAAAGATCGGCCGTGAACTCTTGTCAGAGACGTATTCCGAGTATCAATTGGGCTCGGACAAAGGCGGTGTTCGTCAGCTTTCGTGGAGTGATCCGGTTAATGGTGGTTTCCTCTATGTGACCGTTCACGAGGGAAAAGCCACCTTAATGCGCTACCAAACGGGATTGCGTCCATCGGATGGGACGACTGCTAACCCTCGAGATTTCATTCCTGGGCGCGTTGATATCGATATCCCAGAGAAGTAGATTTACCGACTCACCGACAACTTCCGCTCACCCAGCAGAAGCACCGTACCAAGCGATACCTTGACGCGTTCACCGCGGGGGAGTGGCTGCGTGGTTCCATCGGGCGCCTGCAGGCGCGTGCCATTCGCCGAGAAGGTGTCCTCGACCCACATCGCATCACCATCGGCCGGTGCGACACGCAAGTGTGTACGCGACAGGGAACGCGTGGAATCCGCAATTGCCACTGCCCGCGCATCAGAAGGCGTCTGCTCGGGAGCACGTCCCAACACGATAGGAGCATTGACCTCGATTCGCTGCCCATCGTCAACAATGATTGCCAGTGGTGCCGCCTGCGCGAATGTGGGGACAGAAGCCGGTGCGCTCGTTGCGGGAGCGAGCTGAGGAGCTGCTGGTTGCGCATTGCTCTGCTGGGCAATGCTCTGCGGAGCGCTGCCGGCCTGCTGAGGTGCACCAGCCTGAGGCATTGGCACCTGCGGAACTCGTGGCATTGCCGAGGCCGAGCTGTGGCGCGGGGGAGTGGGCACCTTGGGTGCGGCCGGAGTCTGTGCAGCGTGCTGCGTAGGCACGGGCGCGGGCATCTCGCTGAGGACCTGGCTGGGAGCCTCAGGCATCGGTGACGGTGCTGGTAGGTCGGCTGCGGGAACTCCCGCCGGCGGAACGCTCAAAGCAGCAGGATCGGAAGCAGGAACTTCGGGGGACGCAACGCGCGGCCCTGCCCACTGATGTGCCGGGGCAAGTGCGGCGGGATCCATTCCCTGAAGCTGTGCAGGTGCGGCCCCAACCCCAGCCGAGGCCTCGGCAAACGAGGGGGAAAGCTGCTGGGAATAAGCGGGAGCTCCAGCGTCTGTGCGGCCAGCGCGGACGTCAAGGTTTCCCATCCCGCAGACGCGGTCAACCCAAGTTTGGCCATCTCGGGCAATAACCCAGGTGACGGCTGGGCCAATGACGCTTAGGTGAAGAAGAAGCATGATCAGGCTGTGCGCGCTCTGGCGAGCCAAGCCGGGGGCGTGACCGGCCTCGGGACCCGCATCGGTGGCTACAGGTGCCATCGAAATTGCGGCGACTTGCATGGCGAAAGCTCCGGGAGTCCTTCCCGAATGGGCGCGAATCAGAGTGCCAACGATCCATGTCTCAAGCGCAACGATTACTGCAATAGCGATCGAGGGATAGAACCACCATGAAAGCGCGGTGATTGCGACAAGGCATGCAAGGTCAATGAGGTAGGCCGTAACCAGAGCGCCACCGGTTGCGGGAGCTGAATATGCCGCAGCGGGCTGGGGGAGGCCTCGCTGGACACTACCCTGCTGAGCGGCGGCCAGAAAAGCCGGGTCCACACCTTTTGCCTGAGAAACGGGGACCTGGACTGGGGTAATGCGAAGCTCACTCATGATGCCACCTGTCGAACGAGTTCAAAAAGATCCGCGGCGAAGAACGCGGCAGGGAAAACAACAGTCAATGACAGTGCTTGGAAAATATCGGTAAAGCGCCCAATCAGAGCGGATTGTTCTTTGCCTGAACGCAGGCGAGTCCACAGAAGAGAAACACAACCGATGAAGACAAGAACAGCTGCCGCAATGGGAGTGCCAAGAAGGGTTCGGGAGGCGGGGGAAATAAGCAGCGTTGCAAGCAAAATCACCGCTCCCACGCGGGGAACAACTCGCGAGGAAGCCCAGCGGCGCTCGCGGGGAACAACGACCAGCGCAATGACTGATGCACATACCAGCACCAGCGAGGCGATCTGCTGCCACGAATGAATCCCGATCATTGAGTAGATCACGGGGACCGCAACAATGATCAGGCCCAGACCAAGGTATTGGACCAATCGAGTACGCGAGGTCGCATCAGTGACGGTGCGGTTGACGCGGCGGCCGGTAATGCGCGAAGGAGAGGGAACCTCGGGTGCCCGGACAGTGGGCGCGGAGGTCGTCACAAGGGGCATATCCAGCAGCTGGGTCGCGGGGATGCGTACTGACAAGCTGGGCGAGGCGGTGATTGCGCATACCGCGCAGGCGATTGCGAAGGGCGCCACTCTGGTCAGAGAAGCATTGAGATAGGTCAAGACAGTCGCGCTTGCCGTGAGAACGCCCCAACTGAGCGCGTGTGCGCTTGTGAGGGGAGTGGGACGCCAGAGCCAGAGCCCAAGTGCAACGCCCGTTGCTCCCCACAGAGGGAAGAGAAGTGCGGCGACCTGTGACATCGTGGAGATTTGCGAGGCCTCAAGATAGATTCCTGCGCTTCCCAGAGCGGGAAGGACGCCAAGGAAAGAAAGTCCCGCGCCGAGCGTCCAGCCGGACAACAATCCGGCGTTGGAGTGGACGTGTTTTTGGTAGAGGACGACAAGGCAAAGAGCAAGTGAGAGGACACCGATTGTCAAAGGCGCCCACCACGGCACGCCCGCAATGATGGTCAATAGCTGGGCAAAGAGAGTGCAGAAGATCAGAACCGCGTCCATTGCAAACGCCAGCAGGGCGCAGATGCTCAGAGCAAGGGAGGGACGGAACCAAGGATCGGAGGCTCGCTCAATTGCACGTTGTTCTTGACGCTGGCGCTCGCGGCCAGAGGTAATGGAGATGAGGACTCCCTGGGGAAGGTCAGTTCCCAAGACCGCGCCAAGATTAAGAGGACGGCCATCCGCACCGGTGATTTGCAGGCTCCGATCACTTGAATCGATATCAAGCATGGAGAGTAGGCCAGTGACCGTTGTTCCCAGCGGAACAACCAAATCTTTGACGCCGGAAGCGTCGGTGACGGTTACCGCTGCCTGTTTCTGGGTCACGCCTCCTCCTTCATGCGGTTGTGCCGGGAATTGTCCTCGGTGCCGATCCGGCTATTGATCCGCTGAGGTTCTTTCACCGATTCTGTTCAAAAGTCATCATTCAGACTACCTGACCAGATCAGTGCCATGCCACGAGTACTCGTGCTACAAGCTAGGATACATACAGAAATGAAGGAAAACGGGAGATTGCACTCCAGGAGACTGTATGGCCGTCAATGAAATGGAAGCCCCCGAGCTTCC
>CALIZH010000014.1 GCA_938028585.1 uncultured Actinomyces sp.
CAGCATCAGGTAGAAGCAAGGAACGATCATGATCAGACCGAGGATCGTCACGATCGTGTACATGTGCTTACGACCGATCTTGTCACCCAGCCAGCCGATGATCGGGACGGTGATGAAGCCGACCAACGAAGAGAACACGACGATGTTCGAGGCAACTGACTTCGCAACCAGAACATTCGCGGTCAGGAAGGTGATGAGGTAGGTCTGAACCATGCCGGAGTTACCGGACTGACCAAAACGCAGGGTCGATGCGATGAGGAAGGCCTTCCACGACTTGGGGGTCTTCTGGATCTCGCGAGCGGTGGCCTTGGCGGCCTCGTCCTGCTTCTCAAGGGGCTGGTCGTAAGCGGCAATAACCTCTTCGTTCGAGGCCTCGAAAACGGGGGTTTCCTTCAGGTGCAGTCGGATGTAGACGGCCAGGCCCATGACGACAACCGAGGCGATGAAGGGGATACGCCATCCCCATGCGACAACTGCATCGGAACCCATGGTGGACAGGAGGACTGCCCAAATCGCTGCGGCGCCCAGGGTGCCCGAGTTGGTGCCCAGTGCAACCAGGGAGGAGATAATACCGCGGGTCTTGCGAGGAGCGTACTCGGCCAGCATGACCGAAGCGCCTGCAATTTCAGCGCCAGCGCCGAAGCCCTGGATCAGGCGAAGCAGCACCAGCAAGAAGGGGGCGAGGAAGCCAACCTGGTCGTAGGTGGGCAGGAAGCCGATCAGAGTGGTTGCAACACCCATCATTGCGATGGTGATGAACAGAACCTTGGTACGGCCAATACGGTCACCCATACGACCGAAGTACCAAGCACCAATCGGGCGGGCAATGTAGCCCACACCGTAAACGGCCATTGCCGCCATAATGGCGACAGCCTGTGAACCGTGTCCAAAGAAGATGTCCTTGAAGACCAGTGCAGCAGCCAGGGAGTAGAGCTGGAAGTCCATGAATTCCAGTGCGGTCCCCAGCCAACCGCTCATCGCGGCCTTTACGAGGTCACCGGTGGTGCGGGTAACCAGCGATTCTTTTGCTGATGCGCCGGCGGCAGGAGTGTTCGACATTGAAGTGCCTTTCTAATTCAGTTCTGCGATTCCTTGGAAATCGCTTCGTAAAGTCCGTTGAGGTAAACGAGGCCAAGCGCGCGATCGTAGAGCGGGTAACCCGGACGTCCGGTTTCGCCCCAGATCATGCGGCCGTGATCAGGACGCACGTAGACATCTGGACAGGTGTCGTGAATTGCCTTCATGATGGCGTGCATATCGAGGTTGCCATCGGAAGAAAGGTGGGCCGCTTCCTGGAAGTGCTTTTCACCCAGGTAGCGGACATTGCGGACGTGCGCGGCTGCGATGCGGCCACGCTCGCCGAAGCGGCGGAAAATGCCCGGAACATCGTTCTCGGGGTTGGATCCCAAAGAACCGGAGCAGACACACAGCGAGTTCGCTGCGGAATCAACCAGCTCAACGATCTTTTCCAGGTCGGATTCGGTGTTGCAGATGCGAGGAATCCCAAACAACGGCCATGCCGGATCGTCCGGGTGAACTGCCATGCGGATACCAACACGTTCACAGGTGGGGACGATCCCCTGCAGGAAGTAGCGGTAATTCTCACGCAGCTGGTCTTCAGTCATCGCGGTGTACTCAGCCATGACCTCGTCAAGGTGAGCCATACGCTCAGGCTCCCAACCGGGCAGCGAGAACTCGGAACCATCCAAGGTCGCCTTGACGATATCCTGCGGAGTCATGCCCTCAAGGACCTTGTGGTCGTAGTACAGGCAGGTGGATCCGTCAGGATTGACGTGGTTGAGCTCGGTGCGCAGCCAGTCGAAAACGGGCATGAAGTTGTAGACCACGACCTTGATGCCGTACTTAGCCAGGTTTTCCAGGGTCTTGCAGTAGTTCTCGATGTACTTATCGCGAGTGGGCTTACCGAGCTTGATGTCTTCGTGAACGTTGACCGACTCGATGACCTCGACTTCCAGGCCTGCGGCGTGGACTTCGTCGACGAACTTCTTAATTTCCTCTTCAGACCAAACTTCACCCACGGGGATCCAGTCCATCGCGCCCATGAGTCCGGTAGCTCCGGGGATCTGCTTGATGTACTGGAGGGGAATCGGATCAGCCTGGCTGCCGTACCAACGGAATGTCATTTTCATCGTGCAAACTCCTTGTTGAGTAGCTCGCGAACCGCTCCGGGTCCGGCGATCATCTGAGTGAAGAGGTCCTCGACCTTAGCGGCCAAGGGGGTGGTGTACAGGTCGACTCCGAAGATTTCGGGTCGAGAAAGAATCGGACGAAGTGCACCTTCGGCGCTTTCGGCGTCTCCGAGTCGAACGGTCGCAACAAAGGGCATGAGCTCATCGAGAAGCGGATCGGAAGACAGCTCAACCGGTGCCCCATCGTCTGCGATACCCATGAGATAGCGGCACCATGCGGCAAAGACGAAGGGAATTGCCGTGAGCGATCCCAGATCCAGCTCGGGGTGTGCCAGGTAAGCCTTGATGGTCTCGCCAAAGCGGATTGGCAGCTTCTGCGAGGTATCCATGGCAATACGCTGGGGGGTATCGCCGAGGAACGCGTTGGGGAAGCGCTCTTCTTCAACTTCACGCAGGAAGTCTTCGGGGGCGACAATTCCGGGATTGACGACGACGGGCAGTCCCTCATTCCATCCCAGTTGATGGACGAGGCCGTGGAGAGCCGGGTCCTTCATCTCAGCGTCGATGGTTGTTTCGCGCAGAAGAACACCGGTAACCGCGAGCGCAGTGTGCAGCGGGTTCAGGCAGGTGGTGACCTTCATGTGCTCGAAGCGATCACAGGTGTCACGGTCAGTAAAGTACACACCAACCTTCTCAAGTGCCGGACGTCCGTTGGGGAAACGATCTTCGACAACCAGGTATTCGGCAGGCTCGGTATTGACGAATCCTGCAAGCGGCGTGCGCGTTGAGGTATCCAGGGACATGTCGGTGAATCCCATGTCCGTCAAGCGATCTGCAATGGCCTGAGCAGGACGTGGGGTGATCTTATCGATGACGGAGATCGGGAAAGAAACCTTTGTTTCATCTTCCAGCCATGCGAGGAATTCCGCGGGAACCTTGCCGCGCTTGTTCCATTCGGAGGCAACCGTCGTCACCGAACGGCGCAGAATATCGCCGTTGTGAGAGAAGTTATCGCAAGACATCATCGCAACGGGCGCGCCGCCTGCAAGATAGCGGTGGTAGAGCAGGCCGGTCACCATAGCCATGGTGTTGCTCATTTGCTCACGAGGATCCTTTTCAAGATCCGCAAGGAATCCGTCCTGGTAGCTGCCATCGAGCTTGGTTAGCTGGTATCCCTTTTCGGTAATGGTGAAGGAGATGATTTGGAGCGTCGGATTGGTGGCGATTTCGACCGTCCGCGCAAAGTCGTCTTCACGCTGATAGGCGAGGCCTTCGCTCAGTGAGCCGATGACATTGAAGTCAGTTTGGCCGCTGGCGTGGAGCGTTACCCCCAAGGTGAGCAGGTCGAAGGCGGCCAGCTGGTGGTCAAGTTCTACTGGGGCAAGCGGAACGACTGCGCTGATGCCGCACTGATCTTCGCCCTGGTTCATCAGATCTTGTGCTAGCCGCGCAATGTACACACGGAAGATATTTCCCGGTCCAAAGTGCATCCAGCGCGGACTTTCATGTGCGGCAGTGCGCATCGCTGGAACGTCGAAGGCGGGAAGGGTAATTCCAGCCTGTGCTAATTCATCGCTGTGCAGGCTTTCCAATCCAAGCTTCATTGCTTGCCCTCTCTGTTGAGACAGACCTAAGAATTTCAGATCCTGAAACCCTCGTTTCAATCAATCGAAACGCTACATGACTATTCGCAAGAACGTCAACACGACTCGACCTGTGACCTGCACAATATGGACGCTACTTCACAAAGTGACCTAAGTCGTAGTACGCTGAAGCTAATTTCGCATCGTAAAACATGCGTTTCAGAAAATCGCTCACAATGTTCGTGAATCGCCCATGCAAGGAGGCAGCAATGGCGGAGAGATCATCAACATCTCCCAATTCCAAGCCAACGGAAAAGCGCTCCACAACCATCGCCTCTGTCGATAAGGCACTCCGCATCATCGAATACATGGCTCGGCCCAGCTCCACTGGCCAAAGTCTGGCTGAGCTATCCGACGCACTCTCAATGAACAAATCCAGCCTGCACCACACGCTGGCTACCCTGCGCGAACGCAACTGGGTCGAACAAGATGAGCGTGGTTACTACCATCTCGGGGCCACCTCCGCACTCATCGCCCACTGGTGGAATTCCTCCGAACACCTATCAACCACCCTGCACCCAGTCCTCACCCAAATCAGCGAAGAGGCCAATGAGCTTGTCCACCT
>CALIZH010000015.1 GCA_938028585.1 uncultured Actinomyces sp.
GCCAGCATCCGTCTACGTTCGCTTTGACGCGCCCGAGGGAGTGCCAGCGACACCACGAAGGCTCCACGCAGCCAACACACGCGCCCCCATTAATTCCCATACAGATGCATTCTCCTAAACTGAGACACTCATAAGAATCACCCAAGGGAGGGTAACTAGCTTGATACTGAAAGATCGAGAACTGTTCGCACGCCTAAACATGGGCCCACGATTCCTACTCCTCGGACAGGGCAAAGGAAATCACAGTCTCATTTCCCCTCCTGCTGACTCCACATGGTTCTTTCCTCAAGAACTTAGAGTCGCTGGAGCTAACGGTATGACTGAGAATATCAGCAGGGAACTCCAGAAATATGACCAGTTGACACAACTATTCACTTTTCCACCTCACTTCAAACAAGTGACTCAAATCCCTTGGAACACAGTCTTTACGACACGAATCGACGGCACACTAAGCACCTCTCTTGAAGCCGATGAGCGACGCATAGTTCCAACTGCTTCGAGAGACACTCCCAGTTCAAGATCAACAACGGAACTCCAAGTCCGCTATCTATACGGCGGTCTCAACCTCCCCGACGATGAACGTCCACCCGCCACTGAAATTGAATGGGCTGAGTGGCAACAAAAAGCTTCTGACGCCCTCGACCCTAAGCTAATCACTCCAAAAGGTAGTGTATTTGTTGAGGATTGGACTCCATACGACTGGCTGTCGGCACGAGACCTGTACAATTTTGTCAATCGTCTCGAGCCTGGCCAGGTACACCTGTTCTCAGCGTCTGCTGATACAACGGAAAATCCTTTCATCGCCGCCGCAATCAGTAAGAACCTCCTCACTCCCCACACCGAGTCGCTCAACGAATTCCTTGAGACCGGCGCTCAGTCGGGACTACTGCAGGACTTCGCAAACAGTAGTACTGGCGGTTCTCATTTCATCCCTGTAGGCAACAGTTTCACTCCGATTGATATCTCAACATGGAATCGAATTATCGGGACAGCCCGGCCGGTCGACCTCGATCTTCTTCAGCCCTTTGAACGTGCCACCACCGCGCTGACTTACCAACGATTCCGGACTTTCCTCGGCTCATCGGAAGGTGCACCTCCTTGGCGGGCGATAGCGACCGGAATGAAGCTACCCCGAACCTACGAAACACAACTTCTCAAAGCAGTCGAAGCAGCTCTTAACGAGCCCGATGACATTGCTCCGATCATACTTCAAGGGCAGACTGCGACGGGCAAGAGCCTCGCCCTTGCCTGGCTTGCACAGACGCTTGCCAAGTCCGGTAAGGCTGCCGTACTCCACCAAGCGAGACGTAATGATCGCCCGAGCGCCTCTGAGATCGAGGCTTACAACCTCTGGGTCGAAGGGGCAACTGGCCTCAAAACCGTTCTCATTTGGGATGGAATGGTCAACGCCGATGATTACTTTGCACTACACAGGCAGCTGCGGGCACGTGGACAACGCGTACTCATTGTCGGGAGTGCGTATCTCAGCCCTTCGGGCGACAAAGCTCGCTTCATTACTGCTCCAATCCACCTCGATAAAGACGAAGCCGACGCCTACACACCCTGGCTAAAGGCATACGGCATCGAGCTACCTGCTGTCAGCACTAAAGCTGACACTTCGATCCTTGCAATGCTATACCGCGCAATTCCAGAAACAGAGTCTGGTCTGCGCCGCGGGCTCGCCCTCGAAATGCGGGCAGCCGAGTCCGGCATGGAATCCCTTTCGCGCGAGCGCAAACAGCAGGAACCAGAAGCCCGCATGACCAGCATTGCCGCTGCGCTCATCAAAGCTGGCCTCCGTATTGACACGCTAACTCCAGCTGAGCATTCACCGGAGGAGCTCGCATCTCTCCCCATCGCAGAGCGAAGTACTACGGAACAGTTGAGCGCGATGCTGCTCACTGCTGGTCGACGTAACCTGGTCGTTCCTCTTGAATTGGCACTACGTGTCGTAGGCCGACAGGGGTCACAAGCAATCGTCGACTTTATACGCCAATTCGATATTTTTAGATGGACAGAAGATGCCAGTGGTAACCAATTTCTCGGCGTCCGCACACGCCTTGAAGCTGAACTCCTTTCAAAAGAGAATCTGACAGATCTAACCGAGATCGATGTGATCTCATCGTTCATTCGCCACACACGCCCTCAGTTTGGCAGACGTACCGCCGGAGACGAGGTTCAATTCATCGTCGACCTTATGGAACATATTGGGCCACAAAGCCAAGAGCATGGGCGCTACTGCCGATGGTACGGAGAACTGGCAGACGCCTTTGCCGACCAACGCGAGCAGACCGGTGAGTCACACCCGCGACTTGTCCTTCTAGAAGCAAATCTCATGCGCGAGTACATTATGTGGTCACAACGCGACAAAGAGATGAACCGCGAGGAACGCCTGGCTCGCCTCCGTAACTCAGAAGATCTGTTACAGCGAACACTAGAAGAAGGCGACAGTATCGCACGACAAACGCGCCTCAATCTTTACGTTGAATTAGCATCATCGCTCGGTTCACAGATTTATGAGTTAGTCTCTCAAGAGAATCCTTCCCCGCCCGACTTGATTGAGCCTATGCTTCGTCGGCTCCTTGAGACTGTTATGCGCGCTCGCGCCACAGATCCAGAAAACATCTATCCCGTCGACGTGCTCGCATGGGTAGCCAAAGCTGCTGTGCGATCTGGCCTCTTAACTACTCAAGAACGAATTGAGCTTCTGGGCAATGCCAGGGCTTCACTCGACTCAATAGATCCTGTGGATCTATCACCGGGCCAACGAGCAAAATACAATGACCGTCAAGCAGATATCGCTCGACTACTAGGCGACAACGGCCGTGAGAGCAGTTTCCTGGAGGAACTTAAATCAATCGATGATCCAGCGGCATATTACCTTCTTGCAAAGCGCGCACTCGACAACAACAACAATCCTGCGACGGTGAAGCTTACACTAAGCACGCTCCTTGAGGCTCCTATTAGAATTCGAGACGACTGGAAGTGCGCGCGCCTCATCCTTGACCTCTACTGGCAGGATCGAACAGGCTCTTTTCCTCTGCGCGGCGAACGCAATACCGTTGCATTCACGCAGGAAGAATGGACACAGTGTCTTGATTTACTTGCCTCGCTGCGTGGTGCTGCCACATTCGATCAATACCGCATTAGCTTTCTGCGTGGCCTAGCTCTGTTCCATGTCGGCTCCATAGGTAAATGCCAGTCAGAGTTTCGAGAGTTGGGATCTCTCGGACTGGATGTAAGTAGGCGAGTTCACCTGACATATCTTGCGAGTAATCCGGACGGAAGTCCGACTAAATTTACGGGACGTGTCACATGGGCATCTGCGGATGGTCGCAAGGGCAAGGTCTGGGTAGAAGGCCTGAGGGCAGAGATAGATTTTGTTCCCCTTTATTTTTCGACTGAGTCCTATCGATCGAAGGGTGAAGTCCTTCCAGAGTTTCACATTGGTTTCAACTATCGTGGCCCTATCGCTGACCCAATACGCCCGCGTTCAACGCTAAGGAGGAACTCATGATACGAGATAAGGTCATCGAGGCATCTGAAAATCTAAGTAGATTCAAGCTAATGGCCGTTGGAGCAGAATGTGCGAACTTTCCCAAAGACACTATTAGGGACCATGACTCTACTTTTCCGCAGGTCGTGTCCGCAATTTGGATGTGGTATGGCGAAAAATTGAGACACGATCTCGACTTCTTAACCCAACAAGCCACAAAAGAACAGAAGCAAACACTTACTACGTTCCATACCACCCTTAGCGTCCAACGCCACGATGGACAACACGCCGATTATAAACGGGCAGACGAAGCACTGCAGTGGCGAGCTGGAGTACCAAGTAAAGGCAGAGAACCGTCAGATACGGAGCTGATTGAAGCGCTCCTCACAGAGCTCGAAACGGCACTCATTACAGCCATTAATATCGCAGCCGCTGTGTGCAAGGACATGGCAAAGAGCTCACGATGGGCTCAACGTAATGCGGAAACTCCTGAAAGCCAAGTTGCGGCAGTTCTTTCCACGATCGGAATCGCTCACATTCCCCAAGGACAGAGAGATTTTATTGTCCGCACATTGGCAGGTAATCCGCGCTACCGTAGAGCGAAATCATCCAGCCAAGAGCAGCAGATCGCTGCCATGGTCGCAATTGGACCTCTACTCACCCCTTTAAGAGTGCCCTATACGCAGGTTCTCGAGGATTTCAATTTGCTAGGAGACCCGCGAAGTCTCTCACTTCTTTGCGCAGCACACAGCATCGAGGCTGCAGGCATCGAGCTATCCCCGGATCAACAATACCCTGTTCTTAAAGACGTTTGGGAACGGATTAGTTCCTAGACGCGCACAGGCCCACATACCGGCTTTTCGCATTTAAGGGTCTAGGCGCTGTGGGCGGCGTTGGGCGTGTCGTGGCCGGGTAGGGGTCGAGGTCTTCCGATGATGGGGGTTCCTACAC
>CALIZH010000016.1 GCA_938028585.1 uncultured Actinomyces sp.
AGGGGCGGCCCGCCAGCACGATGCCGCGCACGCCGTGTTCACGCATCCACTCGATGGTTTCGACGCCCTTCGCGCGGATCTCGGCCTTGACGGCGGCGTCCTCCTCCCACGCCTTGTCCAACGCGGCCTTCATCTCCTCGACGGGGATGTCGTAGCCGTACTCCTTGAAGGTCTTGGACAGGTGGGCGGGCAGGTAGTCGCGGTTACCGAAGTTGACGAAGGGGCTGATGAACTTCGTGCCCGGTTCGAGCAGGCGCTCCATGTTGTTGCGGATGACCTCGGGGTAGGTCGCCACGATGGGGCAGTTGTAGGAGTTCTCGGACTCGGTGAGCTTCTGCTCGAAGTCGACGCAGGGGTAGAAGATCGTCGTGATGCCCTTGTCCAGGAGGGACTCGATGTGCCCGTGGACGAGCTTGGCCGGGTAGCACACGTTCTCCGAGGGGATGGACTCCATGCCGGTCTCGAAGAGGTCGTGGTTGGAGCGTCCCGAGATCATGACGCGGAAGCCCAGCGCGGTGAGCATCGTGAACCAGAACGGGTAGTTCTCGTACATGCCGAGCACGCGCGGGATACCGATGTCGCCGCGGAACGCCTTCTTCTCGGTGAGGCGGCGGTAGCCGAAGATCCGCTTGTACTTCCAGTCGTAGAGGTTGGGCAGCTCCGATTTCTTGGGCACGCGCTCCAGGGACGCGCCGCGCTCGCAGCGGTTGCCCGACACGTGGCGCTCGCCGTTGGAGAACGTCGAGATCGTCATCTGGCAGTGGTTTTGGCACAGGCGGCAGGTCTTGCGCGTGGTCTCGACTTGGAAGTCTTCGAGGTCTTCGATGCGCGCAAGCGTCGACTCGCCTTCACCGCTGTCGTGCATGCGGGCGGTAAGCGCCGCACCGTAAGCGCCCATAAGGCCGGCAATATCGGGGCGAACAACCTCGCGGCCGGTCAGCAGCTCGAATGCGCGAAGCACCGAATCGTTGAGGAAAGTTCCACCCTGAACAACGACGCGTTCGCCCAGGTCCGAGGGGTCCTTGAGCTTGATGACCTTATACAGGGCGTTACGCACGACCGAGTAGGACAGGCCGGCACTGATATCGCGCACATCCGCGCCTTCTTTTTGCGCCTGCTTGACTGATGAATTCATGAAGACCGTGCAGCGCGTTCCCAAGTCAACGGGGCTGCTCGATTCCATTGCCATCTGCGCGAAGTTTCGCACGTCGGTTCCCATGGTCTGCGCGAAGGTTTGCAGGAAGGACCCGCAACCCGAGGAACATGCCTCGTTGACGGAAATTGAATCGACTGCGTGATCCTTGATCCGCAGGTATTTCATGTCCTGGCCGCCGATATCGATCACCGAGGTGACGCCGGGCTGGATGAATTCCGCGGCGCGGTAGTGCGCCATTGTTTCGATTTCGCCCTCGTCCATGGTCAGGGCCGCGGTGACCAGACCTTCGCCGTATCCGGTTGCGCAGGATCGACCAATCACGGTGCCTTCGGGCAGTTCCGAGCGAACGCGGCGGACGATGTTGACGGCCGCAGCGACGGGGTCACCTTCGTTGGAGGCATAGTGAGTGAAGACGATCCGGTCGTCTTCGTCGATGACGACGGCTTTGATGGTGGTTGAACCGGCGTCAATTCCGAGCCAGCAGCGCCCGCGGGCCTGCGAGAGGTCGGCCTTCGGAATGACTTCTTGCGCGTGACGCTGGACGAATTCTTCTTTTTCTTCCGGGGTTGCGAAGAGGGGGCGCATGCGCGCGGATTCCGCTTCGACGTGTGCGGTGGCGAGGCGGTCGATCAGTTGCTCGAGAGCGGTTCCTTCCTCTTCGCCTCGTTTCTTTGCTTCTTTCGAAGCCAAGAGCGCAGCCCCGATAGCGACGTAAAGCTGCGCGTTTTCCGGGGTGATGAAGGACTCTGCCTTGGGGAGCAGGGTCTTGTAAGCCTCGCGAAGTTGGGGAAGGAAGTGCAGCGGGCCGCCGAGGAACATGACGTTTCCGCGGATGGGGCGACCGCAAGCCAGACCTGCAATGGTTTGGGTTGCGACCGCGCTGAAGATCGAGGCCGCGAGGTCCTCGTGCGCGGCACCCTGGTTGATTAGTGGCTGGATATCCGATTTCGCGAAGACACCGCATCGCGAGGCGATCGGGTAAAGCTGGGTGTGCGCTTCGGCCAGCGTGTTCAGTCCCGAGGCGTCGGTGTGGAGCAGCGTCGCCATCTGGTCGATGAATGCTCCGGTTCCACCCGCACAGGTTCCGTTCATACGCTGCTCGGGGGTGGGGTGAAGGTAGGTGAGCTTGGCATCTTCACCACCCAATTCGATGACGACGTCGACTTCTGGGTGGAGTCGCTGAGTGGATTCCGTTCCCGCGATAACTTCCTGAACAAAGGGGATTTTCATTGCCCGAGCGGTCGTCAAACCACCTGAGCCGGTGATCGCGGCCTGGACGACCAATCCCGGGTAAATATCCTCGATATCTTCGAGGAGGTGTCCGAGTTCGGCGCGAACATCTGCGTTGTGGCGGCGATAGTCGGAGAAGAGGATGCGATTGCCGTCCAAGACAACGGCTTTGACCGTCGTTGACCCCACGTCAATACCAAGCTGGCACGGGTGCTCGGGCGTGCTTTCGACGTGTAGACGCGAGCCTTCAATGATCTTCGTATCCATGTTGGGCACGCTATGTCCCTGATTTCTAATTTCCAAACTGTTGAAATTAGACTGAGCTCATGGCGAGGATGCATCAACCAAGGGCGGAAAAACAGCGAAAAGCGCCTTCAGATTCCCTGACAACTAGCCCCGAAGTTTCATCAGGTGTTGAAATTTCTGATTCAAATAACGCAACATCATCCGTATCTAAAATCCACCGTGGCCCCAGCGCCTGCCGAGGCGAAGTCAAACAACACATCATTGCAGCTGCCAGAAGTGAATTCGTCACTCAGGGTTACGACCACACAACCCTGCGTTCAATTGCCCGAGTAGCCGAGTGCGACCCCGCGCTCATCACCTACTATTTCGGAACTAAGCAGAAACTTTTCCGCGCCTGCATGGATCTTCCCCTCGACCCGGCCTCGGAAATCATCGCGCTTCTTACCCCAGGCCCACAGGGAGCGGCCACACGCCTAGTCGACTACATCCTGGACCTCTACGAGCACACGCTCACTTCAGACACCCTCTTGGCACTTATGCGCGCGCTGATCACCGATACCTCGACTTCTCAGCGCTTTCGCACCTATATCCGCAGCGATGTCTTAGAGCAGATCAGCCAATTCCTTGCCGCGGACCCCGAACGGGCTCGACGCCTTGGCGAAGAACTCGAGATCATCCTTTCCATGCTGTACGGCGTAGTCACCATGCGTTACATCATTTCTCTGGAGCCTCTGGCAACCATGCCACGTCAACGCATCCACGAAAGCCTGACCCCTCTACTGCAACAGCGCATCGATCACATATTCGCCTCACTTCTTCCGCAATAAAACGCCACTTTCGGCGCGCGCGCGGCATCAATTCGCAAGGCTGTTGGCACAATTGGAGCATGACAACTCACGCTCCCACTGCTGAAGAACGCGCAGCTTTTGTCGCCCCCCGACCCAAGCGTCGCTGGTGGCAAACGCGTAAGGGCACCGCAGCCGGCACTGCTGGGGGCAAAGTCGTCTATTTCGCCCGAAGTGCAACCATTATCGATCCCTCAACCCAGGCCCACTACCTCGACCGTTCAGATCTTGCTTTCCGTGCTGATTCAACGGTTGCTGTTTTCGATCCCCAAGCTGCGCGTCGCCATCATGTCGCATGCGTTCTTTCTGGCATCAGCCCGCTTGATGAAGGTTCGGTGTGGATGCCCACGGGCAGCAGGACTGCCCTGATCAGCCCCGATGAAGTTCTGAACCCCTCCCTGACGCTTCTCCAAAACTTGGTGATTCCGTGCGCAACAATGGGGCAAACCCTTGACCCCGAGGTCATTGAGTCAACGGCCTCTCGCCTGAACATCGATCTCACGCGTTCCGCCAGCGATCTTTCCGCCTCTGAATTGCTGGATTTCCAGGTTTTACGCGCGATCGTGTACCGCGCAAACCTGGTGATTATCAGCGACCTTCCCGCCGATGTCGACCAGGGCGAATTCCTTGACGAGTTCTTCGAGGCTCTCACTCCCCTGCGTTCCAGCGGCGCGTGCGTCGTTTTCTTTACCGATCTGCCCCAAGCTGCCGAGCACGCCGATCGTCTTCTCATCATTGCGAATAGCACGGTCGCCGCAGACACCGGAAAGGTTGACGCGCAATTCATCTCCATGGCTTACGAGGCCATCAACGAAGACCCCTCCTCCTACCTTGGGCCAATTCCTCGCGCGGGCGATCCGATTCTTCCCCCTTCCTCCCCCGTTAACGAGGCCGACTCCCCCGCCGGCGCCGACGCTGCAGCTCACACCGACTCGGCGACCATTGCCCCCGACCTCCCCTACGAAGATGACGGGGCCTCAGAAGAGGAAGCGCAACCCGCAGAGGAGAGCCGTCAGAAGGACTCCACCTCAGCCTCGGAGATCGCGGAAGAGGATGAGGAGCCCACAATCACGCCCAATTGGCACCCGCTGACTACTCGGGTTGTGCGCACAGCGGACTCTCCGCTCCCCGAGCCAGTGTCTTCGCAGTGGGATGACAATCCTGAGACCGCTGAAATTGCTCTTGCTGCGATTGCCCAGGCACAGCGTTTCCATCGCATTGATCAGGCGCGCGCTTCATTGGGTGATGAGCTCAAAGAACAACTCAATGAGGATTTACCTTCGGGTTCTGAGGCAAGCCCCGAGGAGCTTGCGCTCATCGAGCACGCGCAAAAAATCTTGGGCGAGCTCCCCGGTTCGGTGATGCCCGATGAAGATTCTGTACCCGAGTCGGATGCTAAGTGACACGTATTCGTGTCAAAATTAAAGAGTGACTGCACTTCGGTGCCCATCTTCGTAGGAAGCGATGAAGGTATGAGTAATTACCGTCCCTCTTTGGGGCAGGTTCCGTCTGAGCCCAAACCCCCCAGTATTGGCGAGCTTTTCGGCCGTATGACGGCGCAAATCTCCACGCTCATCCGCGGAGAAATTGAACTGACGAAGACCAAGGCGATGACCTTCCTCAACTTCGCAAAAGCGGGGATCATCGCACTGGTTATTGCGGGTGTTTTCGCCCTCTACGGCCTGGGATGGCTTCTGCACAGTGCGGAGCTTGCACTGGCTTTGGTTCTTCCCGCTTGGGCAGCGTCACTCATCGTGTGTGGCGTGATTTTCTTGATCGTCATCATCTTCGCTCTGGTTGGCATCTCGAAGCTGAAGAAGTCTAGCCAGAACGTTCCCGCACCCCAGCAGGGCCTGAAGGAAGATGTGGATGCCGTGAAGAAAGGGGCTCAAAAGTGAGCAACGAGCAGACTCAAGCGGACCTGAGCGCAGATGAGATTGAAGCCCAGCTACGCATGACGCGTATTGAGCTCACCAATACGGTTGATCAGCTTGTGACACAGCTTCACCCTTCATACCAAATTGAGCAGGCAAAGCAGAATGCTCAGGCAAAGGTTGAGGAGCTGAAGGAACGTGCTCGCTCGACCTGGGAGCTGGCACGCGAAGGTGATACTGATGCGATGCGCACTCTGGGAATTGCCGCGTGCTCTGTCGTGGCGGTTGTCGGCCTTGTTGCGTGGCGTATTACTTCACGCGTGAGGCGTTCGGGTTCTAAGAACTCCCGCTGAAGGCGTAATTTGGCCCCATCCAACACTTCGGGTGGGGATCGGGCATCGTTTTTAGGTATGATGTTCCCACGAAACATTTTGAACACCTAGGGCACCGCTTGTGCGGACCCGACCGAAGTAGAGGGGGTCGACGCCATGGGGCGCGGCCGTCAAAAGGCCAAGCAGACGAAAGTCGCACGCAAGCTGAAGTATTTCAGCCCTGACACCGACCTGGATGCACTCCAAAGGGAGCTTGCAGCCGGGCATGAGACGCATAGCGAAGAGCAGCCAGACGAAGACGATCTGTACGCACGCTACGCTGATTACGCCGAAGATGACCAGGATTCCCAGGATGACCACTGGGATGACGAGGACTACTGGACCTCTTCTTCCTCGCAATCGCGAAAGTAGCTGAGCTCTTCCGCTTTAAGACATAAGGAAACACCGTCAGACGGGTTTGTTACACCCATCTGACGGTGTTTTTGTATCTGCTCAGGAAGGAAGACACGCAGGGCACCGAGAAGCTGCCTGAATGCTTGAAGGAGGGCATCGACTCTTAACCCAGCTAAAACACAGTCCCGGTGGCGATTTCTCGCCACCGGGACCAGCGTTATAGCGTCAGTGCGCTAGATGGTTCAGTCCATCTTGCGACGCGTTGCAACTGCAGCGCCACCGGCGATCAATGCTGCCATTCCAAGGCCCAGCAGAATTCCGCTGTCTGCACCGGTCTTTGCCAGGGAAGACTTGGGGTTCTTCGGCTTCTTGGGCTGCTCAGAGGGCGTCGAGGGAGGAGTCGACTCGGTCGGTGCGGGAGGCACCGAGGTGGTGGTCGAGGGGCTCGGCTCGGGAGTCGTGGTCGACGGGGTGGGCTTCGGAGCCGGAGTCGTCGTGGACGGGGTGGGCTTCGGAGCCGGAGTCGTGGTCGACGGAGTCGGCTCGGGCGTGGTGGTGCTCGGAGTCGGCTTCGGAGCCGGAGTGGTCGTGGACGGGGTGGGCTTCGGAGCCGGAGTGGTCGTCGACGGAGTCGGTGACGGCGCAGGAGTCGTCGTGGACGGCGTGGGCTCCGGGGTCGGAGTCGTGGTCGACGGGGTCGGGGTCGGCTTCGGCTTGGTCACGTTGGTGACTGTTGCGGTGTAGTCCTTTTCGGGATTAACCGTCAGAGTTGCGGTCTTCTTGTCCGCGCCCAAGGTGACGCCATCAGATTCGCTGAAGACACCGGAAGTTGCGTTATCCCACAGGACACTTGCATCGGGAAGGTTCTTTTCCTTGATGGTGACCTTCGTGCCGACAGGCAGCTTGTCCGGGTAGGTGTAGGTCTGTCCCTTCTTAACGGTGACAGTTTCAGTCTTGTCAACGCCGGGGCCCTTCAGGGTCACATCGAAAGTGAAGTCCGGATCATCGGTCAGAGCAGCTGCGGAATCATCAACCTTCTTGGCAATGGAGAAGACCTGCTTTGCCGCGGCACCCGCATCTGCACCCAGGACGACGTCCTGAGCTGAAACGATACGGGGTTGCATATCGTTCGCAGTAATATCCGCAGTGTTCCAGTAGTGGCCGGATACAACCTCGGGGACGTGACCGTACAGAACAATGATCGCGAACTTATTTGCGGGGACCTCGGGAAGCTTGATTTCCAGCTTGTTCGCCGAGCAGGTGATGGTCGCGTTCTGACGAATTGCTCCGCCGGACACATCTGGCCCGTTGTAGCCGTTAGCAACCGAGTCAACGAGCTTCAGATTCGCTTCGTTGTTCTTCAACAGCGGTTCAAGATCAGCACAGTTGAAGTCCCACTTCGGATCTTCGGAGTTATCAACAACGGTGACGTTCTTCAGGCCGTTCTCTCCACCAGGAACCGTAATACGCCACGCGAGCGTACGGTTCGTGTTGTACATGTTGAAGAGCCAGCCATCCTTGCGGAAATCAACACCGACACCAATGCCGGGCTGGATGTTCACATCAACCGACTTCGTCTCGGTCAGATGGAAAGGCTGAGTCTTACCGACCTCATTCTTAGATAGGGTCAGCTGCGAGGTCGTAATAACCCAGCCATCCCAAGAAGCTGCGCCTTCAGCTGCCTCATTGAAGACAACCTTGACGGTGCCATCCGGCCCCCAGGTGCCACAGCCAATGACTGTACCCGTTGAAGACTTCACATCGAAATTGAAGGGCATAATCGGCTTAGCCGACTTTGTTGAAAGCTTGTACTGGAAGTACTGGCCTGCGGTCACCTTCGAGCTGGTCGACCACTTGACTTTAAAACCAACGGTTGCCCCGACGGTGAAGCTTGTCTTCGGGTTACCACTTTGATCGGTCAGCTCAGGTTCACCGATTGTCATTTTCGATGAAATATCCGT
>CALIZH010000017.1 GCA_938028585.1 uncultured Actinomyces sp.
GTGCCGACCAACGTCGCACTGGCTGAATTTGCCCCAAATATTGTGTCGCAAATCACACAATTATCTGCGAGTTCTGCCTCTCAGGGCTACCGAATTACGAATTCTCAGGGCAAGGTCCTCGACCAAAGCCAGACTCTGATCAATCAGGGAATCCAAGCAGGATCCGTTCTGATTCTGTCGAAAATTGGCGATAGCACACAGGATTTACGCTATGACGACCTGGTAGAAGCGGTAGGAACCGCGGTCGAGAATGATCAGGCTCCGTGGAATTCTGACAATTCGGTTGATCTTAGCACACATGCTTCAGCGCTTTTGGTCCTCACAGCAGCCGTCCTAATCCTCACCGGAGGACGCGGAAGCACCATGGGACTCATCGTCGGATTATCCGGCGCAGTCCTCGCTTCCCTGGCTTGCGCGGTCATCGCCCGTAGCTCTTCGCGCCTCGCGCCCCTATCTCTTGCCCACTCAATTCCGATCCTTGCGGGCGCGGCTGTCATGAGCGCAATTCCCGGCTCTTGGTCAGGTCTTCCCCTTGCAGGCTTTGGAATTGCAGCGATACTGAGCGCCTCGGTACTCCTTGTCGTCCTCCCGAAAGCTCTGCGCGGATCCATCACAGCACCGCTCACCTACGGTTTCTCGGCCACAGCAATTGGCCTATTGACCGGCTTCGCACACCTTTCCACGCAACGTGCAGCAAGTGCGGTCTATACCTTATTAATAGTGCTTATTTTGATCGCACCCTGGTTTGCCATGGCCAGAATTCCTGTGCGCGTGACAGGAATCCAAGAAACCATCGATCCCTACGAGGTCGTCCACAAGGTTCACGAGGGTTATATTCTGACCATTTCCCTCAAAACTGGTGCCTCACTGGGAAGCATGATCTGCATCCCCCTCCTCCTCGATACACGCTATTCGTTGCTCCTCCTGATCTGTGCCGGCGTTGCTCTCCTGCTCTCAACGCGCTCACTGCGCTCGCGCACCGAAGTCCTTATCGGCGCACTGCTAGGAATCATCCTGATCCTCAGCGGCGCAATCGGAAGCGCAATCTTGATGCCTCAGGCACTCATTCCCGTCGTTTTGCTTCTCTTCGTCGCAACCGGCTTGGTCCTAGCACTGACCGTTATTGATCCCAAAATGCGCCCATGGGTCACTCGAATCGCTGACGCCCTTTCTCTTGTCAGCATGCTTGCACTGGTGCCGATCGCAACTTTGGTGTGGGGAGTGCTCTAATGCCATCTAATAAGGACATCCTCGAAGCCCAGCGATTCAACCGCCGCAGGCTGGTCACCGCCTTCACCTCGGGCACTCCCGGAGGCAAGGAACTCGAATCAAAATCGACCACTCGCCCGCTCATCGTTGGAGCATCCATAGCCGCTGTTGTCGTCTTAATCGCAGTGGCAGTTGGACGCTTCATGCCAACATTGCCATCAGGTTGGGAGAACTCACACCTGATCATTACTAAGGGCGAAGGCGCACGCTACTACTCCATCGAGGGAACCCTGCGCCCGATTTCCAATGTCACTTCCGCAAAGCTTCTCAGCGAAAGCGGCAAGATGGTGACCTCATCGGTGGCGACCTCCTCACTTGAAGGTATTCCGCGCGGGAGTGCGATCGGACTGAGTGATGTCCCCGACGACATCCCAACTGCAGACCAACTGCACTCCTACGAGTGGACATCCTGCGCCTCGTCAACAGGAACAAAAACTTGGGTTGCTGGTAACCCCGATGGACTCCAAAACGCCAACACCGCACTGGTATCAAACGAAGGTCGCCTCTACCTGGTGTCGGGCGGCGTACGCTACCCCATCGATCCATCTCGATCTCAAGCCATTATTAACGTTCTGGACCTGTCGGGACGCAACGTCACCCCGGTCAGCGCTAGCTGGCTCAGTTTGTTCACCGAAGGGTCAACATTGGCTCCTCTCAACATTCCCAACTTGGGCCGCCCCGTGTCCGGAATGTCATCACGAATCACGGCCGCACAGGTCGGAACACTGATCGAAGTCGACGAATCAGGTACCCCCAGGCGCTACGTCATCACTGGCGACGGAACGATCACCCCGCTCACAGACTTCTCCTACAAGCTCTACCAGGCCTCGTGGGCAGATCGCGGAAGCCCACAAAACCTCATGATCGACCTCTCAGAGCTCGCATCACTGACCGTATCCACCCAGGGAATTATTCCCGCCGATTGGCCCACCCAAGTTGGCGAAGTCCTCGGCGGCGATGAACTGCCCTGCGCACAGTTGAGCATCAACCATTCCCAGGCCTCGACGAAGCTCATGTCCCTCTCGACCAGCCAAATGGCCCAACTTAAGCCGCGCGATATTAACGTCCGCGGCGGTTCTGGCGCATTGGTTCGGGCTTCATCCGGCGGAGCAGCAGGACCCGTCGTCTTCGTCTCTGACCTCGGGAAGGCACACGGATTAGGTTCAAACCCGACAGATTCGCTGGCACGCCTCGGCCTTCCTGAAACCGCGGTCTCTCCCCTGCCCGCAGCGTGGCTCGCGTTGATCCCCGAAGGACAAGAACTCACCTCGAGTGCCGCATGGGAAACGGTGGGTGCTCAGTGACACGCGTCAAAAGGGCTCTCCTCGGATCCTGCGCTGTGCTTGCCCTCTTTGCAGGCACAGCACTCCCCGCCGCCAACGCTGACACGCCGACACCGGAAAGCACTCAGAGCGCCTCCAATAACGAGCACTCACAGCCCAAGGCAGGAAACGGGCCCTCGAAGGCGCCGGAAGAACCCTGCCAAATCGGCGTCGACAAGTGGCTCGCCCAAGCTCCCTCCGCGTATTCCTTCCTTGGAATGAAAGAAGCACTGGAACTCTCGCGTGGAAACGTTCGCGTTGCACTGGTTGATTCCGGAGTCGCCGCGGGCAACGCACACTTTAAAGATGCGGTAGAACCCGGCGTCGACCTCGTCGAATCCGGCGATGGACGAAAGGACTCCTTCGGGCACGGCACGGCGATCGCCGGACAAATTGCCGCTCGAGAAGTCTCAGGTTCGGGCGTCGTCGGTTTTGCCCCGCAATCCACCATCGTCCCCGTTCGCGTCTACGTCGACTCCAGCGACGACGCCAAGCGCGCGGGCAAGGGACCGACAGCTGCACGAACAGCCGACGGTATTCGTTGGGCTGCGGATCAGGGAATTCGAGTCATCGTTGTCCCGCAATCCTTGACATCTGATGATGTTGCCCTGCGCACAGCCACCCAGTACGCGCACTCGAAGGGTGCGCTGGTTGTCGCTTCGGCTGGAAACGTTGAACAGAATGCAAACTCGGGTTCGCAAGACACAGCGGTCCGCTTTCCCGCGGGATACCCCGAGGCCCTGTCCGTGACCGCCGTTGATGCGCAAGGTAACCCCAGCCAGTCTGTCGTCCACGGAACGCACGTTGAAATCGCAGCTCCCGGTGCACAGATCGCAACCACCTTCTTCGCCAACGGTGACTGTATGTTTGCCACCCAAGGGGCATCGACCTCGTATGCAACGGGATACGTGGGCGCGATCGCGGCACTGATCGCAGCGCGCTATCCCGATGAAACACCAGACCAGTGGAAGTACCGGCTCCTCGCAACCGCCTTGCGCAGCTCGCCTTCGCAGCGCACCGCTGAGGAAGGGTGGGGAATCGTCGCACCATTCAATGCGCTCCATTTTGTCAACGACGGCACCATGCCCGGGCCCCAAAACCCGATCTACCCGCCGATCCAAAAAACCGCGAACCCGGTCATGGTGAAACCTGATCTTCCGGTTGATACGACGACTCCG
>CALIZH010000018.1 GCA_938028585.1 uncultured Actinomyces sp.
GAGGGGGAGGTCTGTGGGACTCAGGAGTGGCCGAGCGCGGTGAACACGAGAAGGTGGCAATCTTTGGACACGGCTAGCGCTTGTATGTCCATGGGGCCGAAATCGTCGGGAATACTCGACTTATCGGGTGCGAGGGCCTTGTCCGCGAACTCCGGGGTGATCGTGGTGAACTTGCACTCCTGGGGCACGTACTCGTAGAGATGAGGATAGATGCCGGGCAGGAGTGTGTCGGCGGCTTCTCCCTCTGCGAGGAGCTGGATCGTCTCGTCGGGGACGGGTGCAACAGCGGTGAGCCAGAACTCGGGGTCCTGGTCGGGAAGGAAGCCTGTTTGGCTGGAATTAGCGATGGTGAGGTGCGCCTCGCTCGCCTCCATATTCGGCCAACGCACGTTCGCGGAGTCCGTCCGGTCCTTGATGGTGGGCTCTTCATCGCTTCTGAAGACGAACTCAGAGAAACGCGGATCCTTCGGGTACTGAGGAGCCGCCTTGTGTGCGAATGGGTTGCACGCGGCAGCGAGCGCCGCGATGGTGAGCAGCGGTACGATAGTCTTAACAGTGAGTTTCATGTTTTCCTACGGCTGATCGTTCGGCTGTCATTGACGGAGCCTGCACAGGAGCATCATTTAGCTGCCGCGGTGGCCGAGGGCGGTGATGACCATCAAATGGCAGTCCTGTGACACGGCGAGATCCTGGATGATCATCGGATCAATTGTGGGCACGGTTGCGTGTGAAAATTGGGGGCGCTGGAGAGTTTTGTTCGCGTGTTCGAGATCAATGTTGCTGAAGGTGCAGTCTTTGGGAACGTACTCGTAAAGGCCCGGGTAGATGCCTGGCAGCAGGGTTCTGTTGTCATTTGTCTTGTTGAGGAGCATCGTGGTTGCTTCATCAGAGATGGTCGCGACGCCACTCATCCAAAATTCGGGTTCGATGTTGAGTTCAAAGAAGCCAGTGCGGGAGAACGCGAGGGTGAGGTGAGCTTCCGTCGCATCCAGGTTGAGCCATTGCTCGTTGAGGATATCGACGCGCTCCTGAATTTCCGGTTTTTTCTTGAAGGTGTACTGGAACTCAGCGAATCGAGGGTCCAGCTTCGATGCGCTGAGTTTAGTTTTGTGGCTGGACGAACGCCCGGAGGAGGCCGACGGAAGACAAGCGGAAACCAGAGCGATAACCGCGAGAGCTGGGGCGAGAAGCTTGAGAGTGTGTTTCATGGCTTTCCTTGGCGCTCAATGACGAGGTCGGGTGAGGGTGGAATTAACGCGGCGGGTGAGAGCGTGTCTTGGCAGTGACGACTACGCAACTGTTCACTGGGATTGGCCAGGTTACGAAGGGGGAGTGTAGTCATGCCCGAGCGCTGTCATGACGACCAGGTGACAGTCCTTTGACACCGCGAATCCGGTGATCGGGATTGGGGTGAAGCCTTTCGTGGCCTTATCGATGTCTATCCCGAGGCGTTCGTCGGCGAACCCGGCGTCGATCGTAGTGAACTGGCAGTTCTGAGGGACGTGCTCATAGAGGCCGGGGTAGATCCCGGGCAAGAGAGAGGTGTCGCCGATGTTGTTGTCAACCAGCTGAGTGATTGTCTCGTCCGGGACGGTCGCGACAGCGGTGATCCAAAATTCTGGTTCAGTCTGCGGAATACCAAAACCCGAACGAGAGTATTCGACGGTGACGTAGGCATCCGTGGCTGCCAGTCCCGGCCAGCGGAAGTTGAGCGAATCAACGCGCTGACGAACCTGTGGCTCTTCGTTGGAGTCGAAGACGAACTCCGCAAAGCGTGGATCCTTCGGGTACTGAGGAGCCGCCTTGTGTGCGAATGGGTTGCACGCAGACGCGAGCGCCGCGATGGCGAGCACGGAAAGGGACAGTCGAAAGAGTGATTTCATCGATCAAGCTCCGAAATACATCGAGATGTACACGTAGTTCTCGTAGACCGCCACATTGGTCGCGCGATAGATAATCCCCAGGTCCAGCGGTAGTGATGGCCCAGTCAGCCATGTTGCGGTGCTGAGGTGTGCGAGGCTGTCAGGTAGGTGGAGCTCGTCAGTGTATTCACCGGTGCAATGCTCAGCGAACAGAGCGCTCCACTCGTCGGTGGCCTCCGCGCAGATGATCAGAAACCTATCTGAAGGTCCGATGAGGAGCTCTCCTGGGCGCAGGAAAACTCTGCGGTCCAGGATCTGGAAAAGAGTGTGGGCCGGAAATAAGCGGTCGAGCCACTCATCCGATAGTAGCTGTTGTGAACTCATAGTGGGCTGTATTTCTTGTAGTCGTCCGTCTTCTTTTCTTCTTTGTTTGCGGTGGTATTCGTATCGAGGATGGGTGGCTGCTCGCCGACTTTCCAGGTGTATGTGCGGGTTAGGCTGCCGCTGCTCTCGAAGCTCTTTTCCCACCCGAGCTCCTCAAAACGCCCATTGACAGCATCCGGTGTCCCTGAAGCGGGGTCGCTCTGGCCGTTGTTGAAATTCCACTTGTCCCGGGCATATACCGTGACAGTTGCGGTAACAGTGTCTCCCTCCACTTTGACGTCTGTGTCGGTGTACGTCGTGTGGCCGCCGATGGTTCTCTGCCAGTTTTCTGTTTGTGGGTAGTAGCCCTTTGGAGTGGAGTGTTTCGGGGAATAGAGAGTGAGGTCGGTGTGGCCGGCCATTACTGCCTCGTTTGCAGCCTGCAGGGAGGCGTTGAGGTCCAAGTTAACGCTGTTACGAACTCCTGCGTCTTCTTTATACGCCCTCGCATAGTCGAAAGTCTTGGGGGTGCCAGTATTTTCGCGGAAGTGCCCATAGAAATCGTACGCGTCGTGGTGTTCCAACACTTTGCCAGCCCCCTGACGGTAGGCCTCCCACTTGTACCAGTTCGCCCAGTCTTGCGGAGTGTCCTGGCCGGCTTTCGACCCGTGTTTGAAGTCGTTGTCCCACTGGATGCTTCGGTCGGGTTCAATCGTTGAGAAGCCCTGCGATGTCGTGTACGGTGTGACGCCGCCGATGGAGGTAATGGGAGCATGCTGATCGTATTGATCAAACGTTGAAACAAAAGCGAAGAGCTTCGTTTGGATGATGGAGGCTTCGGCAAACCTTCTGCCGACTCCGTCGGGTGTGAGACTGCTCAGTAGCTCGAGAGTAGGGCGCACTATCCAGTCGTCGGAGACCGAGTAATCGTTGATTTCAGCTTGATCAACGCAATCGATGACGTCGCGTTGGAGCTGCTGTTTGTTGGTGCGGTAGGTGGTGATGGCCGCCTGCGTCTGCTGGATCGACGTGATGTGATCGGTGATCTTCTGCTCGAGGGCATCCAGCTTGGCGATCATCGCCTGAGCGCTCTGTCCCTGCATGCCCGACGCGATTGTTTCCTTCGCGTGGGCGATGTCGTCCAGCTTCTCCTGATTCGCTCGCAGCTGCTCGTCAAGCTCCTCGATTGCGAAGGAAAAGCTTCTTAGGTCAAGCGCGTACAGCGTGGTTTTCGTCATCATCTGTG
>CALIZH010000019.1 GCA_938028585.1 uncultured Actinomyces sp.
CTAGAGGCTGTTGCTTGCTCATGCATGAATGCTGAGCCTCGTGATCGGTGGAGGTCCCAGAATTGCTGTTCGTGGCAGTGCTGTGACGTTGTTTTCTGTTCGTTTGAGTCTGTATGAGCGTTGATATTGCGTGCGAAAAATCAGTGAAAAGTTCGCTGCGAATTTCCCGTAAAACTGACTCGAAATGCCTGGGTGGCGCTGTAACCTATCGACCATATCCACCAATCAACGACGAATGAGGGATAACAATGGTGCGAGGATATCGGGCAATTCTGGAACTGCCGAGAAAAGAAGATGCATTAGAAGTTTCGTATCAGTTGTTCCGTAAGTGGGTGAATGACAAGTACCTGCCTCCAGAGCGGGAACGAAGCATTGAATTCGATGATGACGGAATCTATCGATTCGGAGAATTACGATTGTGTCGCGACGAAGGGGGAACTGAAGAAGTAACGGTGACACGGCTACGTGAATCCAGTAAGGATCGGCATTATCACCGGCAATTATTGGAAGTCGTTAATACCTCAGACGGGAACGGTCGCTGGACGACGCGCATGTATTCCATGACGGCAACGAAAGAATCCAGATATCACCAAGTGATTTGGGTTGAGGTAATTCCTCCTGCCTCCTTTGAAGAACCCGCACGACGTCCAAATCTGGTGGTGGATCTTGTTAAAAGCTATGACGTTCATGAGAGCGGGGTCTCTATCTCTGACCGTGTTCGGGACATCGATGATGAGGAAGGGGTTGATCAATTAATAGATTGGATCTTTAACCAGCAGCGACGAGTTGCTATCGTCGTCGCAGCCCCAATTTCAGATGAGAATGATTGCCAAGCCCATAATCAGTGGCACGAGGTTCTAAATACACTGACGGATGATTCCTGTGGATGTGCGTCATATTTCTTGCTGAAGCCAGAAGTTTATGACTATTTCTGTCAGCAAGTCGGAGACCTGAAGGTCGAACAAGGGTGCCTGCGAACGTATCTTCCGAAAGTTAACTTGGAGGATGAAGCTGATCCTAAACGCCACAGGATATTGACCTCGTCGACCCTCTACCATGGCCTCGACGGGAAGACAAAGAAATTCCGTCGCGAACTATCGCGCATTATTGCCCGGACTCCGTGTTCGTATATCTGGGAGAAAGGGCTTGATGGGGAGCTGAAGAGCGCCCAAGATGTGCTGAGTAAACAAAGACTGGATGTTCCGACTTTCCGCCTGGCGTTGCCGCCGGAAGTAAGAACCGATGCGACTGAAGAGGCGGAAGCGTCTGCAGTTAAGACTGTTGAGGATACGGTGCAGGCGGTGCTCGCACGCAAGAAGGCGAAGGGAATAGCCCGCAAGCCTCGCGAGCAAGCGGCAGCACTACGGACTCCGCAAGTGGCTTCTGATATTCAACGCTCAGATAGAAACGGACGTCCTCACTGGGCAGCTCCGCTCATAGAGCTGATTCGGCGTTTCAATCCAATGTTTGATCCAAGGACTCATGACGATATGAGTGATGGTGTTGAAGCCCTGTCGGTTGGGTTGAGTGTCATTGATGAGCGCTATAACGACTTGGAGCAGAAAATAAGTAAGCTCACTCAGGATTTTCAGGGGGAAAAGAACAGGCTTCAGAAGGAAATTGATGCGTATGAGGCTCTCTTCGAGCAGGCCGAAGAAGGTAGCGAAGCAGCAGAACGAGTCGCTGAGCTCGAGGAAAAGATTGAGGAACAAGAAGAAGATCGTAAAGAGGAGCGAGCGAAATATCAAGAACTAGAAAATAAAGTACGGCGACTTGAATATCAGCTTAGCAATCCCCAAACCGGACTTCAGGGGTACGACTATGTGGAGGAACAACTGGGTACAGCCCCGGTTGATATGGCAACGCTTTTCGATTGGATGACTGCGGATGGAATGTATCCGGAAGTGCGAGAATATGTCGTATTTTGTGATCCGGATCGGATGTGTGACGCAATACTAGATTTAGACGACTTGAGCGGAAATTCGCGTTACGCAGCCGACTTTTGGAAG
>CALIZH010000020.1 GCA_938028585.1 uncultured Actinomyces sp.
TTCTCGCGCCTCATGGCGCTGTCCGCATACACGAACGTCGGCTCACACACGAGCTATGGCATGGGCGTCATAGACGCCGTAGCAGCATAAGAGAGGAAACACAAGAATGCTACAAGACAAAGCACTTCCATGGCACCAAAAGCACAGAAAGCTAATCATTCTTAGCCCAATTACTCTGCTCACGGCAATCCTATTTATTTACGGATACTTTCACTCAACATCCGAAGAATTCACAACCAGCTTCGCACTTCCAGCATCATACACACTAGGTGCACTAATTCCCGGATACTTCCTTGTCGAAACAGTCAGCAAAGGGTTACTTAAACTCAAAGGCCGCGTTGATTACGGACTCAAGAATAAAAGAATACTCCTAGCAGGCGATAAAGAGGAATGCGACAACGTCGAGGCCCAGCTACACTATTCACAACTATTTGACAAGAAGAACATCACAAACATCGCAGCCAATAGAACAGTTCCCGAGCAGGCACAAAATTCCGACAACTTCACTAAGTATGATCTAGTAATACTTTGTTTTACGGGCACAAATTACGCCCCGATCTCAGACCAACAAGCCGAGCTACTATCCAAAACACTCTCCACAATAGGCCATGACGAAAGAGTCAAAACTGACATCAAGGCGAACAATAGCGATGAAGCAGTCACTGGGCTAATTGTTCTATGCCCCCTTGGATCCCTTAAGGATCCAGATGAGAAGAATAAGTTGATTCCAGAAAAACATAAGTGGGATACAAATCCATTCAAACGCCCCTTCACTGCTGTCGTAAATCAAGCGGGAAGACTATTGACAGACATTTTCTCACTCCTGATAACCTTGCCTCCGCGCAATGATGAGTAGCGAGGAACCGGCCATGGCAAGTTACCTCGTCATGCTGCAGACGAACAGCAATCAGCCTTTCATCTTCTCGTCTCCTCGCCTGCGTGAGCAGATCGGCGCGTCCTTTGAGATCACACTGCTGTCCCGCTGGGTGAAGGAGGAAGCTGAAAAGCTCCTCAAGCAAAAGCCTCTTCCAACCTCTTTCTGGGTCTCCGACTCATCCGGCAAAGTGATCGTCCGATTCACTGACGATGAAGGCGGCCCAAAGGACTTGGCGAAGAAACTGATCCGAGAGGTCACGCTCCGAGCCCTCACCGACGCCCCAGGCCTCGACGTCACGGGTGTCTTCATCGAGGCGACATCCAACACGGTCTGCGCGGACGACCTGCATGAGCTTGATCGCGTCTTTTTGGAGTACTCGCTGAACCGCCGCCCGGCGGCGGCACGCTTCCCACAGTTCCCGTTCCTGGAACGAGGATCAGAGTCTGCTCTTCCCGCATCACCAAAACTCTCCGAAGACGATTGCAGGGAGATGCGCCACTACGCAAGGGAAACACTCAATGTTCCCCTTCTCACCAACGACGACACCAATTTTTCGCCACCTACACAGACAGACCAAGACGCGCAGGACTCCTTGTCTCTCCCCTCGCGCCTCAAGCGCGCGTGGTCACG
Source organism: uncultured Actinomyces sp. (assembly GCA_938028585.1). Taxonomy (GTDB): domain Bacteria; phylum Actinomycetota; class Actinomycetes; order Actinomycetales; family Actinomycetaceae; genus Pauljensenia. Next base: position 1,508 of record CALIZH010000020.1, read on the forward strand.
GTCAGCTCGACGCCTTCAGCTCCAGGAGGTTGTGTCACGTTGGTCGCCAGCTGCTCCTGACACATGGCCGAAAGAAATAGAGAGGCTTAACGAAGACCCGTTCCAGCTTGAAGGAGCATTCCAAGACCTACCTCAGGCAGCTAACTCTCAGGGCATGCTCGCCAGCCTCTCCTCTGTCGGGGTCATCCACATCGACGGCAACGGAGTGGGCGCGATCATGCGTGACCTCGGCGAAGCATTCAAGAAGACGAACAACACGCTCGATAAGCTCGCCAAAGCACCGTA
>CALIZH010000021.1 GCA_938028585.1 uncultured Actinomyces sp.
GCCTGTACCTGGGCGTCCACTGGGTGACCGACGTGATTGGCGGCTTCAGCGTGGGTCTGGGCTCGTCGATGATCTTGGCGCCGTTCATGATTGGACCTAACGCCCTGAAGTTGTTCCGCTAGTTATCGGAACTCAATTGTTGCCGGGAGCGCCCGGGGCCGTGCCCCCGGGCGCTCCCGTATGCGCTGCATCCCGTTGGGTCCCGCGAGAGCCACGCCCGGGATGTTGGTGCCGAATGCGACAGCGTGGGTACCGTTGCCCTGTCCGATAACGGAGTAGCTGCCGCGTCATGCGCTTCGTAATTTCGCCACTGCGGGTCAGTTTTCACACGCTTGCAGTTGTTCAACAAGCAATCTTCCACACGGTTTATACACAACTGTGCACAGAGCTGTGGACAAATGTGTTTAATTGGAGCCGATGATGGGCTTTTCGGATCATACTTGCGTCCGAGCGTGACAAGGATTTCGTGCATAACCGGCTGGTCGGACAAACGGTGCGCACCGGTACGAAAGACAGTGATCAGTCGCTGTGATTCTGTGATGCTCCCACATCGTCACACATGAGAAGGAACCTGCAACCATCAGCTTGCAGGTGAAACGTGGAGGCAACGTGACAGTACTTTGACCTTGCTCCAGCTCTACAGTTGGCGATTTCGTCGCATCAGGCGATCCGTCGTCAGCGCAGGTCAGCCCCGGCTCTTTTCACGGCCATTGCCGCGACCAGTTCTACGATTGACGACGGCGATACTGGACGAAGCAGAGCATCCCTACAAGAACGGCGAGACTCTGCGGGTGATCGGCGGGTGATCTGGGCGCGAGTCGGCAGCCTCTCGCTGAGTGATTGCGAGAGCGAGGTGTGCGGTTGCGCGATAAGAAACCATCATCTGAGCAGGTTCGCGAGATGTGCCTGCGCTATAAGCAGGGCGAGTCGCTGGCCAGCGGTTGACGAGCGGATAGGTTTCAACTGTCAGGCTGCAGTTACTCTGTGAGGGTATCGCGCTTCGTGATCCGCATGGGCGGGAGCGGTAGAAGTTCAGCCCAAAATAGCGCAAAATCGACCAGTCAAAGGGCCTTTGCCCGACTTCTTCTGGAGTCGCTACCCTCAACCGCAGAATTGCGTGCACGGCGAACGCTTGGTTGTTAGCTCCGCACACGCTCCCGGGCGCGTTGACGCGTCTGCTGGCGGAGTCTCGCTCGAACTTCATCGTGAATAGTAGTCGAGATTTCCTCAGCCGTTTCAACAGAAACGACAAGGGCGTAGCGGACGCTCTTTTTCTTGGGAAGGTGTTGGGCGTCGTCCATGCACTCGACGCGTATTGGAAACGTATCGCCATCCGCGAAGGTCATTGCCCGTGAACCTTGAACGATCTCGTGTTGGAGGCTTCCACGCCTGACAGTGAAATGCTCTCCTTCTATCCGATCCCCCGCCGCGAGCTTCGTATCCGGGGTATCGAAGTAGACCTTGGCCCCACGATAACGCGTGAGCTGTCCCACCGTAGGTACCGCGTACGCGAGAGTGATGGTGAAGCGGTGCCATGCCGCTCGCGACCTCAGCGATGGCGGAAGCGGAAGCTCGTACGTGTGTCGCTGGTCTCCACCGATGCGGCCACCCGCGACCAACACGGCACGATTGGTGGCGGCTACTCCGAGACGGGAGGTATCGAGTTTACCGTATCCGAGCAGCGCCGACAGCTTGCGGCGAGCATCTCGCCCGGGGATACCGAGATCACTGCGAAGTTGAGCTTCCCATGCGCCCCAGCTGCTCGCGTGCGTGAGGAGAGCTCGTACCAGAAGCGGATGATATTCCGGACCCGGCAGTGGCGAGTCTTCTTCATCATCAATGCCAGCTTCGAGAATGTCGAACAGGCGACTTGCTTCACGCGTGACCAGTGCTGTGGCATTGCTAGTGCCGAAGGTGAAGGCTGTACGGTTCGTCGCGCCACCACTCCCCGGTGCTGCGACTTGGAGGCCGGGGCCAGTCTGAGCGGTGTGGGCCAGTTCGAGGTCCACCAGGTCCTCGCCGGGCACAAGAACGGGTCGGCGGTAGAGTGCCCGCCCCCCCATGTGGTGAAGGTCAGGCTTGATAGAACGATCAACACCCGGGCCTGTTGCGCCGTAGTACGCAGGTGCTCCTGGATTTGTGATATCCCATACCGCATCGGAGACCTCGGTGTCGCCCAGCCCGTCGTCGTGCGTAGCACCGACCGTTAGCGCATTGAGTGCGTCGCCGGGAGGCAAGATTCCCTTCAAGATGCTTTTCTCGTAAACCTCCCGGGTTGCCGCTTGTCGCGCCGTCTCCAGCGTATTTGCTGAGGTTGCGGGAATCGTGATGGGGGCAGTGTGATTACCAGCGCTAACAATGAAAAGGAGGTTGTAGGTGTGTGCCAACCAATCCAGTAAGCGACCAACAGGACTCATTTGGCGAGTAAGAGCCCGGGCCTGAGCTCCGATGGAGAGATTGACGATTCGGACGCTGGGAGCAGTGGCCTCCCGGCCGTCTTCGCCCTCCTGGATACGGCGAATCGCTCGATGCAGCAGGTCGGGAAATAGTCGCTCCGGATCGACCTGTTCATTGGTTGGGGACAGTTCGTGCGGCCTCATGATCGGTCGCACGTATAGTGGACGATCTAACGGCTCACCGGGCGCCGAAAGATCGCCATGGATGATGAGCGAAGCCATGGCAGTGCCGTGGTTACGAGCAGCATTTGGATAGCCGTTACCGAAGTCCTCCGGATCATCGATGATGAGTCGACCAGCCAATGCATCATGGTTTTGGAAGGGTAATCCATCCAAGAGCGCGACCCGAGGCAAACCTTGAACGCGCTCACCTACGGGCAATCGCACCTCGGCCACAGGATCTGTGGTTGCCGGGGCGATGGTCATGGGGGTGAATGGGCTGACGAACATCACATCGTCAGAGGTGAGCAAGCGGATTGCCGCGGCCCCATTCCTTAGCACCGCGCGCACCTGCTGTATCGGCAGTTCGGCAAGAAGAGCGTGATAGGTGATATCTCGGATCTGCGAACGATCCAGGATACGACCACCGCTCGCAGCAATAACCCGCTCCACATGCAACTCCGCCGCATCTCGTTGCGAACGGTCCCGCCTATACCAAAGCTCTACTTCGACTTTCACGGTGCTAAGCGACTGGCCGATCATGTCGAGGGTCTCCTGCCAGCGCTCGCGAAGACCGGTCTCTCGGATCCGATCCTCTGGCCCCCACCGTCTAATCGATGTCAACTGATGGAATGCGTCCTTGAACTTGCCGAGCCCATGTTCAAACTTAGCGGACGGGTCTGCTTGCCACAGCTTGAAAAGTCGAAGGAGTTCGTCGATCGCTCTCGAGCTCGACATCACCATGTACAGAGAGTGCTGCACCGGCTTTTCTGTGCGACCAGCCTTACGTTCGGTCATGTGGAAATCGTCATCCGGATCGGCACGATCTCCCAGGAGCTGGGATACGAACTCAAATCCGTCGATCTTGTCAATCGCGTTCTGGAAATCCTTAACCGTACCGGCCAGGTCGAACACAACGACCAGCGCGGGGTCCACCTCATCCGGTGTGGTTTCGGCAAGGCGCACCCGCTCAGCATCAAAAGCAGCAGTGAGTTCTCTAAACTGAGGAGCGAGACGCGCGCCTTGTCGGCCAGAGCCTGGTTTAGAAAGTCGCGGCATGTCACGCCGACGTTGTGAGGGCCGAGCATCGACGACTGGCGGTGCGAATGCCAGGAGCGGCCTGTCCTCGGCAGTCACTCCGTTGCCTGACCGCGCCGATGCTCAAGCCGCTCTTTGACTATCTGGCGTATGTTACTTTCCGGGAGCTCCAAAATTGCGCGACGCCGAACATCAAGGGCGAACTCTTCCAACTCCGCATAACTTGCCCCGGCGAGCTTATCCGCCAGCGTGCGGGGGGCCAATCCGAGATCGCCACCAAGACGAGCAGCGAGCCGTTCAAGAAACTGCGTCGCTTGGGCACGGCCAGGCGCGGCGAGTTCGGTACGAATCTGGAATCGACGCCACGCCGCGCGATCGAGAAGTTCGCTGTGGTTAGTAGCACCGATAAAAATCACATGTGCTGGAAGACGGTCAACTTGGAGGAGCAACGTGGAAACAACTCGTTTGATCTCTCCGGTCTCGTGCTCGTCAGATCGCTCTTTGGCGATAGTGTCTAGTTCATCGAAAAACAGGACGCATCGGCGAGTACGAGCGAACTCGAAAGCACTATCGAGTCTGGCGGCAGTCTCCCCTAGGAAACTCGACACAACACTTTCGTAACGCACGACGTAGAACGGAAGCATCAACTCAGCAGCGATGGCCTCAGCCACACTGGTCTTCCCGTTGCCCGGAGGTCCGGACAACAGAAGACGGTTACGTGGCTCAATCCCGTAGCTGCGCAGCAGTTCAGCACGCTTCTGCTCTTCGACGAGTTCTGTCAAGACTCGGCGCGGTATCTGCGCCAACTCGATATCGCTCAGACGACGGCTCGGAACGATCTCCTGTACCAGGTCGCGAATCGCCGCTGAGTAATCGTCGCGTACGTGACTCTGGCCGGTCGTCGTGATGAGTTCCGAGAGGCGGTCGGCTACCAAGTGGTGCTGATTGGCACGTTCCTCGGCTATGACCGACTCAACCAGAACCCGGAAGCGGTCTCGATCACCTCGGCGCTCCGCTTCGACGAGATCGAGGAGCAGGTCTGCTCGCGCCATATCCCGCCTCCCCTATAATTTTGCGCCATTATCTGTAGCCGTTAGTCTATCATGGACGGTCCTGAGGCTACCGATCCACGCCGACATCCGCGTGCAATGCGACCTATCCCGCTTCGTCCTGCTTCGAGTTGACAACGGAACTGCATCTCCGAGCACAAACCAGCCTGGGCTCAGTTGGAAAGTCGGTGGCCGGAGGCCGAGGTGCGTTCCTTGGTGACGTGGATATCGACTCCCTCATCATGGAGCTGCTGGACGACTGCGACGTGATCGGCGTACTTGGAGCCAAGTCGAGCGAGATCGGCGACGATGAGCACAGTCACGTCCTCCCACTCGGCAGCATCGAGCATGTGATGCACGCCGTGGGTGCTGAACCCGACACCGATGAAGATCTCGGTAACAGCCGGGCCGTGCTCGTCGTCGTAGCGACGGCAGTCGGCTTCTTGCTGCTCCCCATCCAAGTCGGCTTCTCTACCGCGCTCTACCGGTAGGTGACGGCCCTCATGACGCACCTCCGGGCACAACCTGGAGAGCTTACGCATCCACAGTATTGAGCCTCACATGCAAGAAACAGCGACCATCAGCTTGCAGGTGAAACGTGGACCTGCGTAGAAAGGTTGAGAACCTTGGCTCGGCCGCGCAAACCTCTTGTTCGTGCTGGTCGCGATGGGTCTCTCGGATATCGAAGCGGTCTCTAGAATCCTGCGTTGTGGACTCTCATCGCGAGTCTGTTTGCTCACCACCCGCACTGCCGAGCGCACCATGATCTCGCGTTAAGTGTGCCGGCTGGTGTCTGTGATGTCAGCGGGGTGCTCGACCTGATTGTCGCTCACACCTCGTTGTTGCGTGCGGCCGCGCGCCGGCCCCAGTGGGTGAGTCTGCGCACGACGGGTGACACGCTAAGCTTCGATCCCTTGACTGGCATCGTATTTCCCGTCGCCCTGGGCAGAAACCTGTTGGCGATCCCCATCACCCGGGTCGTAGTGCCCGGCATGAGGCCGCGCACCCGATACGCCATCCACGCCAGCGGAGTGATAGTCACCAAAGGCTTCCCCGCCAAGACACCATCGACCATGCGCCGAGCGGCCCGCGTGGAGTTAGCCGAGATCAAAGGCGCTGAGGCTGCCACGCTAAACCAATTGTGTTCGGCAGTGGCGTTGCCGATAAAGGCGGCCTGGTCGTGGGAACCGGTGCGCATGAGTCCGGGAACGATGCTCGTCGCCGTCACACCGGTGCCCACCAACTCAGCGGCCAGCCCGTCAGTGAAGCCCAGAGCTGCGAACTTGGCTGTGGAGTATGGCAGGAGATGAGGCGGGCTCACGACACCGCCCACGGAGGCGACCACGCCGATGTGTCCACGACGACGCTCCCGCATCGACGGAAGAACGCTCCACGCCACGTTGATGGGCCCCTTGGCCATGATGTCGAGCGCTTGATCGAAGTGCTCCAATTCTACGTCTGCGGCAGGCCCCACCTGAATGATGCCAGCCACGTGAATCGCCACCTCGATGGGGCCATAGCCATTCGAAATCTCGTTGACCACGCGCTGCACGCCCTCGCGGTCAGTGACGTCCATGACATGGATGGATACACGTTCCTTGAACTCGGACGCTGCACGCTGTAGAGCAGCCTCGTCACGGGCGCACAGGGCGACGTGATGGCCACGTCGATGAAGCTGCCGAGCAATCTCCAGTCCGAGGCCACGCGAACCGCCAGCAACAAGCGCAACGGGCACGACGGTCATCAGGGGTCCCCTCTCTGTTGTGCTATGGAACTCAGGACCATCCTCATGGTGCCATCGTCGAGACCAAAGTTGATCCAAGCTACCACACCTGTGACTCGGGAGCGCATCTTGTGACTCAGCCTCGCCCTCGACCACCTCAACGCGCTGCCGGACAGAGGACTCCAGCTTCGATGCGTCGCGGACCAGCACCCGAATCGACCAGCCCTCGTACAGCAGGCACTCCATCACCAGAGGGCCGACGTGTCTTGTGGCGCCAGTCGCCTATCAAGTACGATGACCAGCGACGATAACGTGCATGACCACAGCACTCTACGCCCGGGTTTGGGTGGACCGCTTCCTTGATCGAGAGCAGCAGCCGATGACCCTCCCATCCTTCACCAACAAGATCTCCGGCCAATTCTTTCACTGAACCCTCTCAAGGACCATCGATGACCACACTGATCTGGCTTCGCGACGACCTCCGTCTGGCTAACCACCCGGCCCTCACGGCCGCCTGCTCGGGAGCACATGGACCCGTGGTGGCACTGTGGATCCACGAAACCCGCAGGACCGATGAGGACAACAATCGGCACGGCCCACGCCCGCTCGGTGCGGCCACCCGGTGGTGGTACCACCGCAGCCTGCAACAGCTGGCACCGCGGCTTGCCGACCTGGGCATTCCACTCGTCTTCGCCCGGGGTGATGCCGCACAGATCATGCGCCGAGTCGTGGACACCTTACAACCTACCTTCGTGCACTGGACACGACGCTACGCCCCGGCAGCCTGCCGATTGGACGCCGCCATCAAGCAAGAGTTGAAATCCCGCACCGAGGTACACAGCCACCCCGGCAGCCTTCTCGCCGAACCGTGGCTGATGCAGACGGTCAACGGCTCCCACTACCAAGTTTTCACACCGTTCAGCCACGCCGTAGCCGACCTGCCCCTCGGTCCCCTCCTGCCCGAGCCCTCACCGATCGGCGAGCGGGGCGGTGCGGACACAGCCCTCGCCACGTTGCGGGAGGACGGTGTCCTGCAGAACTTAGAGGACATTGGCTTGCTCGACGAGGGCCCCGCCTGGTGGGAATAGACTCTCGCACAGCACTGGGAGCCCGGTGAACTGGCAGCCCGGCAGCAACTGGACGCCATCGACAGCTGGTTGCCCGGCTATGCCACACGCCGTGACCTGCCCGGGGAGGAAACATCCACCAGTAGAATCTCGCCGAGGTTGCGGTGCGGGGAACTATCGCCGCGCCAAGCCGTGGCCGCAGCCCGTACCAGCACGGCCTCGGGCGAGGATATCGTCGCTTGGACCAGGCAACTCTACTGGCGCGAGTTCAGCTGGCACCTGCTCCACCACCGCGAACATCTAGAGGACACCCCCATGCGTCCAGCTTTCGCGGAATTCCCCTACTATCCCGACGACCACCTGGAGCGGGCCTGGCGACAGGGCCGCACCGGCATCGACCTCGTCGACGCTGGAATGCGGCAACTATGGCAGACAGGCTGGATGCACAACCGGGTGCGCATGGTCGCGGCATCGCTGTTCACCAAGAACATGCTCCAGCCCTGGCAAGACGGCGAGCAGTGGTTCTGGGAGACTCTCGTGGACGCAGACGAGGCCAACAATCCTGTCTCGTGGCAGTGGGTGGCCGGCTGCGGCGCAGACGCTGCGCCCTACTTCCGCATCTTCAACCCTGGCCTCCAGCGCACCCGCTTCGATCCGCGCAGCCGCTATGTCAGGCGCTGGATCCCGGAGGGACTCGCTCGGCCTGTCGTGCCCGTCGTCGACCTGGCCGAGTCGCGACGCGAGGCGCTCGCCGCTTACGAGCAAGTACGCGGGTTATCCGGCTCCCATGCCAAGCCTCAACGTGGTTGAGGTGAGTGTCCTCGGGATGACGCCGACGCCAGAGCCACCTCACCAACGCCCTTGCCCGGGCCGGGCCTAAGACAGCAAAAAGGCCCGAACCGAAATCATCCAAGATGGCAAGGATTCGAGCCTTGTGCGTGGGGTGGAGCTAACGGGACTCGAACCCGTAACCCCCTGCTTGCAAAGCAGGTGCGC
>CALIZH010000022.1 GCA_938028585.1 uncultured Actinomyces sp.
GGTGGGGGATCGTCGTGTGCTCGTCGATGCGCACCAGGACGGGGGCGTGCCACTCGAGGGCTTCCGTGGTCGTCTGCGCCTGCGTCGTCTCGTCAATGGTGGACGAGGTCGGGGTTTCTTCGGCGGTCATGTCTGCTCCCTGGTCGCTGGGCGGTGTGCGCCGCGGGACGGGCCCAGCGGCGCAGCTGTTGCTTCCCCTATCCTACGCGCCCGTAGGGTGGGGGAGAGGGGCTGTCTTTAGGGGTGGCTGCCTGCGCCTGCTGTCGCCGGGCGGAGCAGACCTGCGTCGGTACTAGTCCAGGCCGAGCTTGGCCTTCACCTCGTCGAGCGTGTACACATCGTCGGGGTGCTCCTCGTAGTCCCGCACGGCCTGCTTAAGTTGCTCGTTGAGCTGCTCGAACGGATGCCCGGGCGTGGGGTTGTCGGCGTAGCGCCGGAACTCTTCGAGGAACGAATCTTCTAACTCATCATCGTCTGCCGTGCGCTCGCGGACGGCGGGCGGCTGCGCACCGGATGCGACGGCCTCAGCGGCTGCGAGTTCATGCTCCTTGGGGCGCCAGAATGAGGTGATGTCCTGCTTCTCGTTGAGCTGATGCCGGATGAAGGAGTCGAGGAGTTCGTAGTCGAAGGGTTTGTCCCACGGCTGGCGGGCGAGCATTGTGCCGAAGTCCGTGCCGCGCCCACGCATGATCTGCTCGAAGCAGATCATGGTGGCGCGCTCGGGGGCCATTGCCATGTGCTTGGATGCGGCTGAGAACCCGATGATGCACGTGCCGTGGTGGGTAAACATCGGCTGGACGACTTTAATATGTTAAATCTGCTTAGTGGTGTCAAGAAGCTCGTGAGTGGCGCAACTTCTCAAGCCGAATGTGCAAGATTCCTATGACAATCTCATGCAATGATGGTTGAATCTCTGATAAAATCTCATGTCAAGTAGGCAGGTTTCGATGTTGAAAGGTCGCTGGCATGGAAATAGAGTTCAAAGATATCGAATTTGGTTTTGCAGATGCGAGTACAGAAGCTCATGTGCGGCCGGATCTCCTAATTAACGCTTTCTATCATACTGAAATAGCTGACAAAATGTGGAGCGATCGCTACTTTCTGCTACTTGGCCTAAAGGGAGCGGGAAAATCTGCTGTAGCGTGGAGGCTTAAGCTCGAAGCGTCAAGCGATCCTCAAAAATTTGCCAAAATTCTTGAACTGCAAGACTTTCCTTTCGGGCAGTTTGCAAAAGTGCAAGTCGAAATGAGTGATCGTAAAGCGCGATATGTTGAGTCTTGGAAGTTTTTCCTTTATGTGAATTTGTTGTACGTTGTGATTCAGGATCAGGCGCTCGATAAGTCTAGTGTGCCTAGGATTGATCATTTGCTGCGGGGACTTGCTGATATTGGTGTCCTGCCAAGTGATAATCTTACAGCAATGGTGACAAAATCGAAAAGAAAAAAGTTTAAAGCTGGTGTTAGCAAGCATGTAAACGTTGGAGTGGAAAATGAATCTGAATTAATTCCTGCACAACAGTCAACATTAATTCAGCAATTAGAATCCGCTTTGACTTCACTAAGGTCGGAATCTGAGTTTCGGATCATCGTAGACGGTTTGGATGATTACTTGTCTGATGATGTGCAGACATTTGATATCTTGGGCGCTCTGGTGCATGCTGTTAAGCGAATTAATGAAGTTCTTAGTGGTTCGCCTCTGGATGCAAAAGTTATCTTGCTTGTAAGGAGTGATATCTATGAAAGGCTTTCGGATTCTAATCTGAATAAATGGAAGCGTGACTATGCAATTAAGATGGAATGGTACGATGAGACAGGGTCTCCGTCTGAGTCGCGCTTGTTTCAACTCGTTAATCTGCGTGCGACGTTGTCGGCGGGGCGGCAGGTGAAGGTTGCCGAGCGCTGGTTGCCAGCCTCTGTTGATGGGCAAGATGTTGAAAAGTATCTGCTTGATCTCACGCGTCACCGCCCACGAGATGTGATTCAATTATTCAATGAGTTGAAAGGGTGTTCTGATTCGGGCAAGTTAAGTGTTGAGCAAGTGCGTGAAGCTGAGACAGTGTATTCTCGAGAGTATTTGCTCGATGAGATGAAAGATGAGCTTAAGGGACTTCTTGACCGTGATTTAGCTAAGAAGGCGTTCGAATTGATTTTCTCTCTCAGAAAGACCAAGTTTGATTTTGAGAAGGTGTGTATTGCTGCATCTGCTGATCGGTTTGGGTTCGATAGTGAGTGTGTTAGTCGAATATTGGAGCGTTTGTTCAATTGTGGTGCCATCGGCTTAGTTGATAGTAAAACCGGTTTTAGTCACACAACATTCAAGTATCGAAATCCAGCAGCTGTGTTCAGTTCTGACTCGGCTTACATCATTCACAGGGGTCTGCGAAAAGCAGCTAACCTTTGATAGTGACTTCAGTGTGTGTTAATTGATTCAATATTCGATCAATGTATTGTGCTAGAAAGTGTTCGGGTAGTATGAGGTAGTTTGACTCTGTGCGGAGGCTAGCGTAATATCTTGAAGTTCTCGTATGTGGTTGCGAATTTGATCGTCTGAACGACAGCTCAATTTTCTAGTATTAATTAGCTGTAGTGGAAGCTGTATAACAGATAGAGTGAATTACTTTCTCCACGGCTTACTGTTGAAGGTGTAAATGCTGCGGATTTAGGTGATGCGTAATACCAAATTGGTAGGGAACGGGGCCGCCCGTGGTTTTCCACGGGCGGCCCCCCAAGGCCAGCTTAAAGGTCAGGCCTTCTTGCGCTTCGCAGGAGCCTCGCCCAGCTCGAAGGACTCGACAACGGCCTCGGTGGCCTCAGCGTCGTCGGAGGCAGCTACGGTCAGGGCGCCAACGGCCTTCGAGGCGGCCTCCAGGTCGCCCTTCACGGACTCCAGGGCCTCGACCTTAGCCTGCGGGGCGCGCACCGTCACCGCCAGGAACGGCGTACGCGGCGACACCTTCGCCTCGGACTTCACGCGGCGCAGCGCGATCAGAGCGGAGGACGCGGCCTCGAGCACCGAGGGATCGCCATCGACGCCAGCCAGGTCCGCGGTGGCCGGCCACGGGGCCGTGTGCACGCTGCCCTCGCGGTACCAGCTCCACACTTCTTCCGTCACGTACGGCAGGTAGGGGGCCAGCAGGCGCACGACGTTGTCGATGA
>CALIZH010000023.1 GCA_938028585.1 uncultured Actinomyces sp.
GACCCGTCCTTTTTCGGTGTGCGCATTGAAGATCCGGTCTCGGAAGGTTTCATTCGTGCATCGTCCTCTGCATCTCCTGAGGTCATGACCATTCGCCCCCTTCTGGGGCGCGACCACCTGCGTATTGATTCTGTACGACGTGCGAACTCCGCTTGGCTGAATCCCTGGGATGCAACTTTGCCTGAGGGGGCAGTGGAAGAACTACCAACCCTGTGGGATTACATGCGACGCGCAGACCGTGATCAGCGTGAGGGGCATTCTTTAATATTGATGCCCGAATTTGATGGGAAGCCGGTTGGGCAATTCACCCTTTCACAAGTGCAATGGGGTGCAATGAGCCAAGGAATCCTTGGCTATTGGGTCGCTCAAGAGGCTGCTCATATGGGCGTGGCTTCTTTGGTTGTCGCCTACATGATGGACCTGGTCATCGGTGAACTTGGTCTGCATCGAATTGAAGTGAATGTCCGCCCCGAAAATGAGCGTTCGTTGGGTCTTTGTCGCAAGCTTGGTCTTCGCGAGGAAGGCTACCGTGAGCGCTATATGAATATCGCTGGACAGTGGGCCGACCACGTGAGTTTTGCGATGGATGCAGAGTCTCTTCCTCGAGGTGGCATGGTCGCTTCCTTGTACGGTCAAAGCTTGCGCTAGTTTGACTCCTATTCACGTTGTCAATGGTGCGCGTGTGACAACTGTGATTGATGTGAATGTGCTGGGGTATTTTTCCTCCAACGATCACAGACACGCGCCCGCTATAGAACTCTGTCGTGGTGCTGAGGTTTTAGCGTTAGAGGGTGGTATACGGAGGAGTTTTGGTTGCAGTGGCGGTCATCGTCACCCTTGCCACCCTCCCGTACCTTATTGCTCGCCGAAGCGCGATGATGCAATCTCGAGAGAACGATCGGTTTTCTCCCAGCTTGCGTCTCGTTGAATCGGCTAGCGTCGTACCCGTCGACGAATGCGCTGACGACTCGCCCGCGCTACTCAACGGCACCCGTCCCGTGCAACGAAGGAGCTCTCCAGTGGCACACAATGCTCCGGTCCTGACCGCAGAGGCCGCCCGCGCTCGCAGTCGCGGAGTGCGTGAGATTTCTGCACTGCGCGCCCGTCGCGCCGCCCGTTTGAGTGCCGAGGCCGCTGCTGCCCGCCGACGTGTGCTGCTCGTGGCTGTGGCTGCCCTTGCAACCCTGATCCTTGCAGGTTGTGCCGCAGCAACCTCGCTGTCATGGATGTGGCCGCTTCTTCCCTTTGCCGTGGGTACGGCAACCCTTGTCTTTTCTCGGGCGTGTGCGATTCGTTCCCAGCGTATTGGGGAAGAGGAAGTCGCACAGCTCCACAGGCTTCGCGACCAGCTCTCTCGTTCATCGGCGTCCGCGAAGGCGTCGGCTGAAGTGACCACGGTCGAAGCTGAAACTGTCCACTCGTCTGTTTCAGATGCCTCGGAAGAGAGCGTTGAAGAGGAAGGTCTGGGCGCGGACCAGGTTACGGATACGGCTGAGGAACTCGCTGAAGACCTTCAGGCTGAAGCGCAGGCCGCTGCGGAGCAGACTGTGGCCTCGGCTATCGAGGAAGAGATCCCTGCACCGGTGGAACGTCGTACTTGGACACCTGCTGCCATCCCGGCGCCGACCTATGCAATGCGTGCACGACTGAGTGGACGCATCGTGCACCCCGATACCGATATTCGCGGAATCCCCAGGGTGGATGCACGTATTCCTGCTCGCCCGATCGCCGCTGGCCCGGTGCCAAAGGACGCGCGTTCGACCGAAGAAGTCGTCGCCTACGAAGCAGTTGTCTTGGATGTCGAGGCCGCGCTGGATTCGCGTATCGCTCAGTAGTTTGGCGAGCGGACTGCTGGAGCTCCGTTTGGCCAAACGGACTTCTGCCGCTATGATGGTGAGGTCCTTGGGGCTATGGCGCAGTTGGTAGCGCGTCTCGTTCGCAATGAGAAGGTCGGGGGTTCGAATCCCCCTAGCTCCACAACTTGGGTCGGGCTGATTGCCCGGCCCTTTGTGTATCTCCTGTTCTTTTGGGCATAGAAATTCCCGGTCACCTCAGTGAGGTGACCGGGATTCCTGTTTTCAAGAGCTCTGTCGAGGGCATGAGGCCTAGGGCACTGCTAAGGCCTACCCCAGGCCTTGTCCCTAGCTAGTCCTGCCAGTAATCCAGCTTCTGGGTGATACCGATCGAAGAAGCCTTGAAGGTCGGGTTAAGTCCTGCCTTGCGCTGCTTCTGGTAATCAAGGGCGCATCGGATCGCCTTGTTGCCCAAGATGATGATCACGGGCAGGTTGATCAAGGCCATGAGGCCCATGAGGATATCGCCAATGTTCCATGCGACCGAGAACTCCAGCAGTGCACCTGCAAAGACCAACAGCGAAGCGACGGCACGGAAGATTGTTAATACCCAGTGCGGAGTGGGCTTATCGCCGAAGAGGAAGCGCAGATTCACCTCGGCGTAGTAGAAGTTGCCAACCAGAGTCGTGAAACCGAAGAGCAGTAGGGCAAAGGTGGTGAAGGGGCCTGCGAAAGAACCGATGGTCGAGGCCATTGCGTTCTGAACTAGGGGAGCGCCGGTCACGTCACCATTGAGTTCAACGTTGGAGGAGAGGACCACGAAGGCGGTGATCGTACAGATGATCATGGTGTCGATAAAGACGGAGAGCATCTGAACCAGGCCCTGCTTGACGGGGTGGGAAACCGAGGCAGAAGCAGCGGCGTTAGGAGCGGAACCGACACCGGCCTCGTTCGAGTAAAGGCCACGCTTAATGCCGTACATGACCGCCGATCCCGCGAAGCCGGAGAAAATCGCCTTGAAGTCGAAAGCGCCCGCAAAGATTGATTCGAGCATCGAGGGGATGTTGTGCCAATTGATCAGCACGACGATGATTCCCACGCCCAAGTAGACAATTGCCATGACCGGGACGAGGAAGGAAGTGATGTCGGAAAGGCGGCGGGTTCCGCCGAAGATTGAACCGGCCATCGCGATCGCAAGTAGGCCACCGATGATGTAGGGAGTGTAGCTGGCGTCGTACCAGCTGTATGCGCTAAATGCCTGGTTCACGTTGAACGAGGCAAGCAGATTGAAGCCGCCCATGTAGGTGACGATCAAGGCAACTGCGAAGACAACCGCCAACCATCCCTTGCCCAAGCCATCCTTGATGTAGTACGCGGGGCCACCGAAGGAGTGGCCGTGAGGGGAACGGCGCTTATAGATCTGAGCCAGGGTTGATTCGATGAAAGCCGAGGCCGAGCCGACGGTCGCGATAACCCACATCCAAAAGACTGCACCAGCACCGCCCAGCGCGATAGCCGTTGCAACGCCGGCGATGTTGCCGACGCCCACTCGCGAGGCCGTGGAGATCATCAGTGCGCGGAACGATGAAAAGTCGCTATCTTTCTCCGGCTTTTCCATAACGACACGAATCGACTCCCAGAACATGCGCAGTGGAAGTGCCTTCGTTCGGATAAAGAAGTACAAGCCAGTACCGATCAGAAGAATGATCAGGATGTAGCTGTACAAGGCAGTGGAAATTGCATCCAGGATGCTTGCCATGAGAGCTCCTCAGTCGAAATGGTCAGGAAAACCGCAGAATCTCGCCGATTGGGAGGCCCCAATAGCCGCTGCGAAAACGTTGAGATAAGCGTATAGCAACGGTAAAGAATTGGCAATAATGATAAAAATCTAAGGCGTGAAACGG
>CALIZH010000024.1 GCA_938028585.1 uncultured Actinomyces sp.
TGGTAACGGGTCAGCGGAGAAGTGTCCTCGGGGAAGTCGTAGACGAAGGTCGGTGCCCACAGCTTCGAGGCAACGAGCTCTTCGAAGATATCTTCGACGATCTTGCCGTTTACTGCGTAATCATCAACTTCAATACCGATCTGATCGGCGTACTTGAGCAGCTTTTCACGAGGCGTATCCACCGTGATCTCTTCACCCAAAGCCTCTGAAGTGGAGCCATACAGGTCGATGTGATCCCAATCGCCCGAAAGGTCATACTCGGTGCCGTCAGCAAGAGTGACAATTTCCTGACCTTCGGGAAGATCAAAGGCATCGCGAGCAGCCTGCTGGATAAGGTTTCGGGTCAGAGCAGCCATTCCGTTGTAGTCGGAATAGGCTTCGTAGGCCTCCAGCGAGGTGAATTCGGGGCTGTGAGAGGAATCCATACCTTCGTTACGGAAGTTACGGTTCATCTCAAAGACGCGATCCACGCCACCGACAACTGCGCGCTTGAGGTAGATCTCGGTAGCAATACGCAGGTAGAGGTCCATATCCAGCGCGTTCATGTGCGTGATAAAGGGACGCGCCGAAGCGCCACCGTGGATGACCTGGAGCATCGGAGTCTCAAGCTCGATGTAATCACGGCGGAAGAAGTTCTCACGAATGGAACGGTTTACCGCAGCGCGAATACGGA
The DNA here is from genome assembly GCA_938028585.1 of uncultured Actinomyces sp. Lineage (GTDB taxonomy): Bacteria > Actinomycetota > Actinomycetes > Actinomycetales > Actinomycetaceae > Pauljensenia. The sequence continues at coordinate 674 of CALIZH010000024.1, forward strand.
TCATATTGCGCGCGGCAGGACGGGTGATCAGGTCGAGCTCGCGGCGGCGGATTCGCTGGTCTTCCGAAAGAGTAACTTCTTCACCCTCGGCGGTCGTCCATGTCTTAGGCAAAGGACGCAGGGCCTTTGAGGCAATCGCCCACGAGGCGTCAGGAGCAGGAAGGGCAGTCGGCGCCGCATCGTAAGCTGCTTGGGCTTCCTCAGTCACTTCAGCCGGGGTAGCGAAGATCGACAGTTCACCGCGCTTGGAGGAGATCACGCGACCGTGAACGTAAAGGAAGTCTCCCAGGTCGACGTCGTTTTTGTACTGAGCCAGTGACTCTGCACCAACCGAGGCGGCAGAGAGCATCACCTGGATTTTATTGCCCGCACCATCCATGAGGGTTGCGAAGCAGAGTTTTCCACCGTTACGCGCCAAAACCACGCGGCCAGAGAGAGCAACGATGTCATCGGTCTCTTCGCCGGCTTCCAGATGGCTGTACTTTTCACGGACCTTTGCAATGGTCGTGGTGATAGGAAGCTTCACAGGGTAGGCAGGAATCCCCGCCTCCATGAGGCGTGCACGCTTGGCTGCGCGGATTTGTACTTGTTCAGGGGTATCGTCAACAGGCGAATCAGTCATGACTTCAATGGTAGCGAAAGTCAGCGATTAGTCACGCCCATGCGTATGAGCGGATTGAAATTCACACACCCGAACTTTTCAAGCCCAAGCTTCGGGCGTGGGGCGAAGACTCAGGGACCTGTCCCAGAGCACTCCCCTCTTCGATAATTCGATTCTGCGCATCAACGAAAACGACACTGGGCGTTACAGAGCGAACCTGGGATTCAGGGACCTGGGCATAGGCCATAATGATGACCAAATCATCCAGGTTCACCAGATGCGCCGCGGCCCCATTGAGCTGAATGACACCGCTCCCCCGCTTGCCGGCGATTGTGTACGTCGATAGGCGCGATCCGTTGTTCACATCCGCGATATCCACTTTTTGGCCGGGAACAATATTGGCCGCATCCAGGAGGTCTTCGTCGATGGTAATTGAGCCAACATAATGCAAATCGGCTCCAGTTACTCGTGCACGGTGAATCTTTCCGATCACCATGGTCCGAGTCATTTCACTCATGACGTGCGCCTCCGGCAACAGAAATAACGACATCCGCGTTATCGATCAAGCGAGTCGCTCCGACCCGCGCGGCAAGAAGAATTCGAGCGCGAAGGCTTCCCTGCGTTGCCGCAGCTTCCAGCACCTTCTCACGGCTTTCCTTCTCAACCTGCTCTGCGGCACTTCCTGTCCCCGCAAGCAGGGTGAAATCGTCATCGTCCACGATCGCAACGTAATCGGGTACGACTCCCTCTTCGGCCTCGAGAACAGAGGCTGCTGCACGCAAAACTTCGTCAAGAGGAACACCCAAGGCCGCTGCAGCGCGGGCCTCGTCAATCGCGCGCGACAGGGAGCGGGCATGCACGCGTTCTTCCTCACTGAGGTACTGATTACGCGAAGACAGCGCAACACCATCGCTATCGCGAACAATCTCAACGGCCTGAATGCGCACGGGCATATCCAAGTCGCGAACGAAGGTACGAATAACCGCCAGCTGCTGAGCATCTTTTTGACCAAAGAGCGCAACATCAGGACGGATTAGATTCATTGCCTTTGAGACGACCAGGGCGACGCCGGCAAAGTGCGTCGGGCGGGTTGCGCCTTCAAGAATGTGAGCAACCGGGCCAGCGTCGATACGGGTGGTTGCAGGAGTCGGGTAAGCATCGGTAACGGAAGGAGCCCATACAAGATCAGCACCCACCGTTGACAGTGCCTCCATATCGGCATCCAATGTGCGCGGGTAGGCGTCGTAGTCCTCGCCCGGAGCAAACTGGGTGGGGTTCACGAAGATTGTGACGATGACATGATCGGCAAGCTCCTGTGCCTGCCGGACAAGCTCAAGGTGCCCTCGGTGGAGCGCTCCCATTGTCATGACCAGCGCGCGCGTTCCCTCAAGTTGGGATAGTGCTTGCGCAAGTTCTTCTCGGGTATGCGTCAACTGAGGCGTAGAGTTCATATGACTTATTTTCGCCTGAAAGGCCCCCGAAGCGCCATTTCGTGAGGGTCTAACGGATCACTTTTCACCCATTTCGCGCACGGCTGCGCGTATTTCCGAGGCCACCTGAGAGCTGATTCGTCCCTCAAATTCCAGTAGGTCAACGGTGTGCAGAGTCATTGCCGCGTAGGTCGAGCGTGCATCCTCGAGGCGGTGTGCCCACTGGCCCTCCCCCGCCAAGTTTTCTTCCTTGGCTTTGATTTCTAGAACGCTCAGGTGCTCGCGAATTGTTCCGACATCGCCCCGCGGGATGGGGCCAGAAACCCCGCGGTCTCCCGCTCGCAGTGCGCGATCTAGTGCGGCCTCGCACAGGGGACGCAAGAAAGTTCCCGGATCCTCAATTCCAACGGTGGAGAGGATCTGCTTAGACTGCGTAACTACGGTGGCAAGGAAATTTGCACCGTGATTCAAAGCAGCGTGGTAAACCCCTCGGTCTTCCTCCGCGATCTCAAAAGGCTCACCGCCCATTTCAACGACTAGCGCTTGAGCAATGGGCAAAGCGATTGCGGGAGCAGTCACCGCAAAGGGTGTCCCCACCAAACGTGGAACGTCAACAGAGGTCCCCGTGAAGGTCATTGCCGGATGAATTGCCAGGGGAATTGCTCCCATAGCGGAGGCGGGGCGCAGAATGTCAATTCCGTGCGCCCCCGAAGTATGCACAATCAGTTGCGAGGACTGCCAGGCACCTAATTCAGCCAGCCCCTTGACCAAACCTTCCAGCTGGTCGTCGGGAACGGTCAGAACAACCATCTGACAACGAGAGACAATCTCTTCTACCGAAAGAATGGGAATCCCCGGTAACAGAGCATCGGCACGCTCGCGTGATTCCTCCGAAGAAGCACTCGCCCCAACAATCGTGTGTCCAACCGCGCGCAGGGCCGAGCCAATCACAGGGCCAACATGTCCCATGCCGATAATGCCGATATCAAGTCGACCGCCGCGCATATCCCGCCTTTGCTGTGGTGTCTAATGGATGGCCCTGAGTGCCAAGCCGCGCCTAAATCTGCGCCCTGATCGGCGCTATCTTCGCAGCTGCGTCATTGGCTATTAACTGTGCATCCCATTTTCTACGCGCAGCATCCATTTCTCAGGAGGCTCGCTGGCACGGTTGGCCTGCCCTTCAACGAGCAAGGTGAAAATATCTGCACTTGCCTGCGAGGCATCTTGATGCGCCGCAATCATCCTGAATGCACCGGGAACCACATCCATGTGCAGACTTGCCACACCCAGTTTGCGTTCTAGTGGCCCCGATTGCACCCGAACCGACTGCAGACGAGCAATAGGTGCCCACAGGCTCTTCCAATTCAACCAACCATCGCGGATAACGAATGTGGTCCGCGTGATCGCTCGAGCGCGGCGATGGTAGGCGAACGGGTCCAGGCAGCGCGCTCGAGGCGACATCTGCACAAAGCCCTGCCCGCTTCCCTTTCCCGCGAGCGCAGCCTCGATAAAGGAAGGAACATCGTCGACACCCAGATCGTTGAAAACCATCCACAGTGCGAATTCAACATCTTGGCGTGTACCCACTGGAATAAGGATGTGAGAGCTCTGCTGTTTGTCCGAGTCAGTGTCTTTCGCGCCGTAACCGGCCTGAAGAATGCTCACACGGTACCAACCCAGGAAACGCCAAAAGAAGGGCTGCTGAACCTGAATCGCGTGAATACGCCTGGGAGGAATGGTCTGTGCGCGCGTGCTGAGTAAACCGCGTCGCACGCGGATACCATCGGGGGAAATCGCGAGGCGGAAGTTGGCCTCGGAGGCAAAACGATTCCACTGCACACCGACGATCGACATTGCCACAGAAAGGAAACCACCCAATGATGCAATGGCGACAACAATGCCTTCTTGTACAGCGGCAATGCCTCCGGCAACGAGGAACGCAATCAGAAGCAAAATGGCAATGATATTGCCCAAAGACAGCATCTGCGATCCGAGCAGGCGTCCCATTGAGACCTGATAGAGCTCACGCTCAGGTGCGACCGGGATTGAGGAAGGCGCATAGACCTCTCCGGTATAGCTGTAGTTTGCAGGAGTTTGCGAGGCCGTGGGCTGGGTGGGCGCGTAGGGATCTGCCGTTGCAGCTGGGGAAGCGCTCTGGGCGGGAGTGTAAGGAGACTGAGGTGTCGTCCCGATTGCCGAGGTCTGGGGGGAGGTTTGTGCCTCTACCCTCAGCCCTGCAGCACGGGCAAGGATTTCTCCGCGCAGAGCCTCAAGTTCTGAGACCTTGAGATAACCGATGGTGATGTTGGAGGAGGAGCCACCAGCAACTTCAACATCAAGCTTGCCCAAACCAAGAATTCGTGCAAGGACCGGCTGGGAGATATCAACGGCCTGAATACGGTCCAAGCGCGCATGGCGCTGCTGACGCTTAAGAATCCCGCGGCGCGACCACACTGCGGTTTCCGTGACTGCAAAGGCCAAGGACCACCACTGGAGAAACACAAAACCAACCAGGACGGCGATGACAATCAGCGCGCTCCCCGCCAAATAAAAGAAACGCTCCGAAAGGAAAGAAAGAAGATACTCAGAGCGCAGCATTTCCTGAATTTCACTGAAATTGCGATAAGTAACCAAGGCAAAACCTGCCACCAGGATTTGCCAGATCTCCAGAAGAGGCGTGATGACGTGGACGCGGCGCCACAGCGAGGGATCAACCCCTTGGTCCACTGCATACACGTGTTGAGAAGAACTCATGCTCACAGCCCTGCCATCTCAGCGCTTCCACGCTGGGCGAGTTGGTCGCGCAGACGGGCAGCATCCTCAGAGGGGATCCCCTGAACAAAGGCACGAGTAGAGACCGAGGCCGTATGAATGATCACAGTGGAAATACCGAAGAAGCGAGAAACAGGGCCTTCTGAAATATCAACGTACTGAATACGGCCGTAAGGAACGATTGTCATCGAGCGGAAGAAAGCACCTCGACGAATGAGGAAATCATGCTCACCTTGCGCCCATGCGAAATTACGTACTTGCCGGCCGATGATCCACATCATGTAGAGCCATCCGGCACTTAATCCAGCGATGATCCCAAAACCCCACTCTCGTGGAAAATCTGGTGCCATCACCATGCCAACCGATACCGCAGCAACACCGATGACAAAGTAAACACTGACGTTCAGCCGCCGCACCACGGCAAGCGAGCGTTTAACCGGATTAAAGGTCACGCCTTGGGGTTCAAAAAGGCTTTGAGAACTGGATTGAGTCATGCTTGCATTATCGCCCTTTCACCATCTTTTTCATGCGGATTCTCAGAAAAACAATTTCACACAGCAGGCATTCAGGATACGTTCAGATATCTCACTCAAAATATTGACTATGACGGAATTTGAAAACACTGGAGAAGCACGACTTCTTGTCGTTGACGATGAACCAAATATTCGCGATCTTCTGGCCTCATCACTGCGTTTTGCGGGCTTTGATGTCATTACGGCAGAAGACGGAGCATCTGCTTACCACCAGGCTCAGGAAGAGCGCCCCGACCTGATTGTTCTGGACGTTATGCTCCCCGATATGGACGGCTTCACAGTGACCCGTCGCCTGCGCGATGCAGGTATCACCATCCCCGTCCTTTTCCTGACAGCTCGCGATGATGTGCGCGACAAGATCCAAGGACTGACGGTCGGCGGCGATGATTACGTCACCAAGCCCTTCGGCCTCGAGGAAGTCGTCGCACGTATTCGTGCCATCCTGCGCCGCACGCTGGGCGAGAGCGGCGACGACGGCAAGCTGCGTGTCGCTGACCTTGTCATCGACGAAGACGCGCATGAAGTCACTCGCGCCGGAGTGCCGATCGACCTGTCCCCCACTGAGTTCAAGCTTCTGCGCTACCTCATGATCAATCAGGGACGTGTCGTTTCGAAGATGCAGATCCTCGATCACGTCTGGGAATACGACTGGGATGGCGAGGTCGCAATCGTCGAATCCTACATTTCCTACCTGCGTCGCAAGCTGGCCGTCGAAGGCGCCAGCGGCGAACTCATTCACACCAAGCGAGGCGTTGGATACATCCTTCGAGACGATAACTAAAAAATGTACCCACGCGGTGTAGTACGCAGATTCTGGTCGTCACGTTCGTTGACGGCCAGAATTGTTGCGCTCACTGCACTTCTTCTCTCCCTTGGACTTTCCCTTTCAGCAACGGTGATGATCGGCCTCTTGCAGCGCCACCTCATTGCCCAAGTTGACGACCAACTCTCATCAACGGTTCTGTCATTGGCCCCCAAGGCCATTGAGAACCCACAGGAGCTGGCTCAAGAGCCCAACCTCCCCACTCTCTACTACCTCAACATCCAACGAGCCAACGAAGAAGACGTCACGCTGCTCTCGGCCTCGACACGCGACCACGCGGGTAGACCGCTGATTCCGGAGCTTCTCAAGCCAGGTCAATCCGCGCAGACGGCTACCGGCTGGACTGACCCCGTTACTGTCGAATCAACGAAGAAGGGATCTACATGGCGCGTGATTATTGTTCCCATTACGCGCAGTGGCGATATCACCCCAACGGGCAGGCTCACCGTCGCACTTCCGCTCAACGACGTAAAATTCACCATTCAAAATATGGCTGGATACGTTGCAACGACAGCAATTGCGATCATCGCCATCGGCACTGGCCTAGCAACGTACCTGGTCCGACGCGCCCTTCTTCCCCTGCGCGGGATCGAGACGACTGCTGGAAAGATCGCCGCCGGCGACCTCACCCAGCGTGTTCCATTTGCTCCGCCTTCAACGGAAGTTGGTTCACTTTCGAAGTCATTGAACTCCATGCTGAGCCAGCTGGAGCAGTCATTCGCAGCGCGCGAAGAATCTGAGCGCAAGATCCGTCGCTTCGTTTCCGACGCTTCGCACGAACTGCGCACTCCCCTAGCTGCGATTTCCGGTTACTGCGAGCTCTACTCAATGGGTGGCGTTCCAGCAGAGCGCACCGGCGAAGTTATGGGACGTATTCGATCCGAATCAACTCGCATGGGTTCATTGGTTGAGGACCTTTTGACCTTGGCCCGCTTAGACGAGGGCCGACCGTTGGAAATCGTGGATGTTGACGTGATCGCGATGCTTCGCAATGCTCGCTTCGATCTTCAAGCCCTTGATCCCACTCGCCAGGTCAAGATTCTGGGGATCAATGACCAGTCCATTCCTCAATCCGTATGGGTTCAGGCCGACCGCGACCGCCTGCAACAGGTGCTCACAAATATCATCGGCAACATTGTGCGTTATACCCCGCGTTCAACACCGGTAGAGATTGCGGTAGGCCAGAATCCGACTTCTGTTCTGATGGAATTTAGGGATCACGGACCTGGAATTGCGAAGGAAGACTATGAAAAAGTTTTCCAGCGCTTCTATCGAACAGAAAGCTCGCGTGCCCGCTCACTGGGTGGCTCCGGATTGGGACTTTCCATTGTGTCCTCAATCATCTCAGCGCACGGCGGTCACGCAGAGCTCGCAAAGACTCCGGGCGGTGGCCTCACCGTCAAGATCGATATGCCAATCGTGCAGTCCAGAGAACGCATGAAGGCATAAACTGACGCAATTCGATCTTCGTAGCTTCCTTCCCGCGCCAATTGTCTTGCGAATCTCAACTACTGAAGCACTGGTGTTTTTCGTTGAGAATCACGCAGAAAACCGCTGGAAATTAAATGATCATGCGCTGCATGCCCTCTGCGAATCCTTCGCTCAGGGGAAAGCTCCGTGCCAAGTGCTCAAAAAGTGGCTAGCATTGCCTAGTAACATTGTCAGACTAGGAGTGAGCGCGCATGGGTGCCGATGCACCTCAGTGGCTTTTTAGTTCCTTCGTGGACGCGATGCGAGAAATCGGGGCAAGTGCTCCGATTCCCCTCTTGGAGGCTGAAGCTCGAGATTTGATCTCGCGCTGGAATGCCAAGGGACGAATCCTTCACAATACCCGCCATCTCATCAAGACCTTGGCGCGTATCGACGAGATTGCCTCGACTGCACACGATCCTGATGTTCTGCGGGTTGCTCTGTGGTATCAAGGAGCGGTTCTTAACCGCAGTTTTGACGTTTTCCAACGCGGCACTAACAGCGATGAGCAAGAATTCTCCGCGCTGTACCACGCACGTTCTCGCATGGAAGCACTGGGGCTGAGCGAGGATGTTATTTCTCGCATTCAAGAGCTCATGATGGCGCTTTTCACGCACCGCGCGGACCCTTCTGACATGGATGCTCAAGTCCTCATTGATGCCGATTTAGGAATGCTGGCAGCTAGCCCTCAGGACTTTAAGCGCTTCCGCGAATCATTGCGCGAAGAATGCCCTGATTTGTGCGATATGGATTACGTACGTGCACGCCGCCTGGCAATTAAGAAGATTTTGGCGCGCGAGCAGATCTTTCATTCACCGCTTGCACTTGCATGGGAAGAAAGCGCACGAGCTAATCTCGAGGCCGAAAGCGCCAAGCTCGCTCGAGTTCTCAAAGCATATGCCCCCGATGCCGATCCCAATGAGCCCGAAGAAGATGTCGAGCCAGAGGAACACCATGAGACGCTCTCATCGGATACTCCTGCCTCTGGAACGATGATTATCCGGCGCCGTCACCTCAACATTAAGAGTCATACTGAGCCTTTCGACCCCGTCGACACCCCGAGCACTCCTGCTGAGTCTTTGCCTTCCGCGGTCGTAGAGCTTCCGACCTCAACCCTTTCCGTTGATTCCGATGAGTTTGCTACTGACGAGGCCGCTGGCCTGCCTGTAACCCCCGCTCCCCTTGGCAGCAGTGGAGATGAGGCTACAGCCTCCGTTCAGACCCCTTCCAATGCCACATCTGATGGCGCGGAAGAGGCAGCGGAGAATAGTGTGCCCGCATCGCCAACGCTTCCTCCTGAGAACACTGAGACACCTGTTCTAGGAATTCCAAGCGGAGCGGCAGCAAGCGGAGCGGCAGCAAGCGGAGCGACAGCCCCCACATCCTCTGGCGCGGCGGTGCCTTCTGCTCAACAGGTTTCTCTTCCCAGTACCGTCCACACCCCTCTGCCGGGTGTTGCAGCAAAGAGCCCTTCGCATGGATCTGCTGCTGATGCTGACGACACTTCTTCTTTGGAGTCGGCATTGGATGACCTGGACATTCCAACTCCTCCCCCGCTGTCCTAAAATCCTTAAGGTTGAATCGTCGTATTCATCCACCGTGTCAGATTGAACCGTTTTCTCCACAGATTGTGTCATCTGTGCGGTGCCGTCAACTTACTCTTCCTAGGCTGTGAACACCCATTCACCCAGCCTAGGAGGGCACAATGACCGCGTTTTCCGTTGACTCCGCACACATCGCATCCTGCGCCTCGCGGATCCAAATTACTTGTGACTCGATTCGAAACGAAGTCTCAGCGCTCATGAACGAGTTACTGGCGCTTAAAGATACCTGGCAAGGTGGCGCTTCTGCGCAATTCTCTGATTCTGTTGCCTCGTGGCAGCTCACCCAAGCTCAAGTTGAAAGCTCCCTGGACCAGATCTCAGGCTCGCTTTCGCATGCGGCTCAGGTCTACGCGGATGCTGAAGCGCAGAGCATCGGGCTCTTCGCGCACTAGGAGACTGCCCTAGCCACATACAGCTGCCTATTAAATGCCTGTGGGGGCGCGCATGACGCGCGCCCCCACAGGGACATTCATAGGGAATGCGGTTTCTAATCCGTAGAGGATCAGTACATTCCGCCCATTCCACCGTCAGCAGGTGCTCCTGCCGGTGCCGGAGGCTCAGGCTTGTCGGCAACAACGGCCTCGGTGGTCAGGAACATGCCTGCGATCGAGGCTGCGTTCTGCAGAGCGGAGCGGGTGACCTTGACCGGGTCGGAGATACCCTGGGTCATCAGGTCGCCGTACTCACCGGTTGCAGCGTTCAGACCGAAGCCGGGCTCCATCTGAGCAACGCGGTCAGCAACAACGCCGCCCTCAAGGCCAGCGTTCTCAGCGATCTGCTTGAGCGGTGCGGAGACGGCCTCGCGGACGATGTTCACACCGGTTGCCTCATCGCCGCTGAAGTTCAGCGAGCCAAGAGCCTTGGAGGCTGCCTGAATCAGTGCAACACCGCCACCGGCAACCAAGCCCTCTTCAGAGGCTGCGCGAGCGTTACGGATCGCGTCCTCGATGCGGTGCTTACGTTCCTTGAGCTCAACCTCAGTTGCAGCACCGGACTTGATGACTGCCACGCCGCCGGAGAGCTTTGCCAGACGCTCCTGGAGCTTCTCGCGATCGTAATCGGAATCGGTGGTCTCGATTTCCTTACGCAGCTGACGGATGCGTGCCTGGATGTCTTCCTTTGCGCCCAGACCGTCAACGATGGTGGTTTCATCCTTGGAGACGATGACCTTGCGTGCACGGCCGAGATCCTCAAGGGTGGCATTCTCAAGAGAGAGGCCAACGGTCTCGGAGATCACTTCACCGGCGGTGAGGATTGCAACGTCCTTCAGCATGGCCTTGCGGCGATCGCCGAAGCCGGGGGCCTTGATGGCGACAGACTTGAAGGTGCCACGGATGTTGTTGACAACCAGGGTTGCCAGGGCTTCGCCCTCAACGTCCTCCGCAATGATGAACAGCGGCTTACCGGTCTGCATGACCTTTTCCAGGACAGGCAGCAGTTCCTTGGCGTTGGTGATCTTGGTGTCGACCAGCAGGATGTAGGGATCCTCGAGGACAGCTTCCTGACGATCTGCATCGTTAACGAAGTATGCAGAGAGGTAGCCGCGCTCGAAACGCATGCCTTCGGTGGTCTCAAGGGTGGTGTCGAAAGAGTTGGTCTCTTCAACGGTCACAACACCTTCGGAGCCAACCTTCTCGAAGGCCTGAGCAATGAGCTTGCCGATCTCGGGATCGTTTGCGGAGATCGAGGCCGTGGCAGCAATCTGCTCGGTGGTCTCAACAGGCTTGGAATCCTTGTGCAGCTGGGCAACGATTGCCTCAACGGCGCCATCAATGCCGCGCTTGAGGGCGATGGGGTTCGAACCGGCTGCAACGTTACGCAGACCCTCACGAACCAGTGCCTGTGCCAGAACGGTAGCGGTCGTGGTGCCGTCACCTGCGACGTCATCGGTCTTCTTGGCAACTTCCTTGACCAGTTCTGCACCGATGCGCTCGAAGGGATCTTCGAGGTCGATTTCCTTAGCAACGGAAACGCCATCCTTGGTGATGGTGGGGGCGCCCCACTTCTTGTCGAGGACGACATTACGGCCCTTGGGGCCCAGGGTGACCTTAACGGTGTCGGCGAGAAGGTTCAGACCGCGCTCCATGCCGCGGCGTGCCTCCTCATCGAAGTGAATGAGCTTCGTCATGTTCTTCTATCCTTCCGCGATGCGGATTGGACCGATGCCCGCGACGGACGACTCAGGGAACTCCTAAGCCTCACCGGCCTTAGTGCTTATCACTCGGCACTCCCGAGTGCTAAATCCAAGTCTGGCACTCTCAGCCTCAGAGTGCAAGATGGGCAGTTTGGAGTTCGCTGAAAAAGAAAAACCCCGGTACCAAGTACCGGGGAGAAGCTCCCGCGACTGGATTCGAACCAGTAACCGTCCGATTAACAGTCGGATGCTCTGCCGTTGAGCTACGCGGGAAAGCGACAAAAAGAAATAGTAGCGATGAAGTGAGCTAAGAGCAAATCCGAGAGCACCCTGCGCTCATGGCCTGCCTCACAAACCAATCACTTCCATTCAGGTTTGTCGGTATCGACACCGCTTCGACGGGCAACGTGCTCAATTGCAGACGCGAGCCATTGGGCAAAACCATCGAACTGCGAGTCGTAGTGCGAGCGGAAACGCTCGTCGTGAATGTAGGAACGCGAAATCACGTAGTACTTTGCGGGGGTCACCGGGAAAAACTCGCCGAGCAATTCCCTATGCAAGGCCACAAGACGTGCCGCCTCGTCACTGTCAGGAGAAACTCCCTTACGGATCGCGTTGATCATGTCCTTCTCGACCTGCTCAAAAGCTTCAGCATTCCCCTGCCAGTCCGCCGCACTCCACGACGCAGTGCGGCGCTGAGATTCCTGCCAGTCATCACTGCCACCGTAGAGTTGTTCAGCTTCCTCCTGATGCGCGACAAAGTCAGCATCCCCAAGGATTGCCCCAATTTCTTCCGCGTTGAGCGCATTGTCGTTCATTGCTTCCTCCAATAACGTATCGATTGCTGCGATCATTTTGTCCGTCTGTTGGCGATGGGCAATAAGACTCTCTCGCTGGCGTTTGAGGTGTGCAATCGCAGAGTCACCGGAATCAAGGAGCTCCTTGATATCCATCAGTTTCATACCCGTCGCGCGATAAATAATGATTCTCTGCACGCGCGCACAGTCTTCAAGCGAGTAGAGCCGATAGTTTGACCAGCTTCGCCCCGAGGGCACGAGAAGCCCCTGTTCTTCCCAATGATGAAGCGTTCGCACAGTCAACGAAAAGTGCTCGGCTAGCTCGCCGACAGTGTAAAGAGTTTCATCGTTGCTCATGTCAATCATTGTGAAGTCTCACGTCACATCATGGTCAAGTCGAATGCGCATGAGATTGCGATACTTCCACTTCACGAGGCCGCGCCCCCCAGAGTGGCACACAAAGCGGAAACCCCGCCCTGCCGCAGCAGAACGGGGTTTCACAGCCCATGACGGGCGAAAGTCTGAATGAATCAGACGGGGAAAGTCACTTAAGGGTGACCTTG
>CALIZH010000025.1 GCA_938028585.1 uncultured Actinomyces sp.
CAGTGCGCAGGGGAAGTGAGTGTATCTCCTAGTGCAATATCAAAGTTCGCGAAGTCTCCCTCTCAACATTCAAGGTGTGGGAGGCCGCAGGACGCGCTCTCGAAAAGCACATCAGCAAGCTCGCAGAAGCACAGGGCTTTGTCAACGCTGCGGCAGCACCGATCAAGAAGGCACTCCAAGACGGTGAAACCACAGTCCGCCTAGTGCGATATGTCGATGCCAGGACCTGCCGACAAGTAACCGGATGGTCCCTCGAACGCTACGAACGCTTCCTTACACTCCAGATCCAACTGGCTGCGACTGAAGGGCTATATGTGGAAACTGAACGGAAGTAGCCAGAAAGCATCTGGCAGCGAACCCATCTCCGTAGCATCAGCGCAACGCACGCAAGTCAGTACGCCGACGAACTCACCACAGGCTACTTTCGGGCGGTTGCAGGATGAACTCCGGAACGTTGTACCGAATGTCTTCCGCCTCTCGCCGAACTTCGGCATTTTCGCACTTGAAAATCTCTTCTGCAAGAAGCACTGAACCGTGCTCATCTGTAGTGAAATATTCAGGATGATCGCGAATGTAGCGAGCCGACTCCCTACTGAATCCGAGCCGCTGAAGACCGATGGTCTCAGGGTTGTCGGTTCCGTATTCCACGTATTCGTACCAGTCGTTGGGAAAAGTTGAAACGTTGGTTCTGGTCTTGAAGTCGTTAGAGAAGCGCAAGAAGTAGTTTGAAAGCCGGAATAAGATGATGTTTTCGATGATGCCCAGCACTTCGTTATACACGATATTTCTATGCGCTACCGAGTCTTCGAAGGGAACAGCTTTACCGTTGAGGCGAACAGTCTGGTCTGGGTGTGTTTTCTTGTACTCCACAGCGCGCTTCATTATTTGCCGAAGACCCCGCCCCTCCATCCACTGCACGAGGACGACTGTGTACCAACGCAGCAGCGACAATCGGGCGGACGCGCCATTGGTTTTTCCAATGGTCTCTGGCTCATACCTTTTCCAGTCAAATACTGAGGCGAGCGTCTCGAGGAACCTGAGTGTCTCGTGATAGTCGAAGCCGCAATTGAATACGTGCGTTGGGTATGGTGACGGCGTAGAGGGAGCAAGATTCTGCTCGAAATGCTTCTCTACGCGTTCAGCCTGGTCAACAGAAATGTTGATATCGTCGTCCTGTTCAACGGTATCGCGAGAGAACTGCTTAATGATTGCTGCGCGATTGTCGTCGTCGAGAAGCGTGGCAAATTTTCTGATGATGTAAGTATCGCGTCCGGCGATGAGGTCCCTAGCCAATATGGTGGCGAACTTCCTCATCAGGGCTGCCTTTTCGACAGAATGGCCCTTTCCAGAGACTAGCGTTGTGCCTGCGCACAGATGCCTCACGATCTCGTGGAGGTCGTTTTTCGTTAGCGCATCGATCGACAGTTGTTCCGGTTTAACCTCTTTGGAAAGAAGTTTCTCCGCAGTTGAAACGTACTCGTTTTTTACCTCACCGAGGTAGATGAACACATTTCCGTAAAGGTTATATTCGATCCTGCCTACACGCCCAGTTAGGTTCTTGAAGTCGACGGGGGTGAGTTTACGAGGTCCGTTCCTGAGGCTCGTTACGATTAGATTGTCGGCTGGGAGATTCACGCCTTCTAGCAGCGTGCTCGTCGTGAAGAGCACGCGGATCTTCCCGCAACGGTAGAGCGCTTCGAGCTTTTCCCTGATTGCTGGCGGAAGGTAGCCAATATGGTATGCGACACCTTTGCGAACGAGTGCGGAAAGAAAGTAGTCGTCGGAAATGTCGCGTTTGATACTTTCCGCTAATTGGTCTAGATCTGGATCGTCGAGATCTGGCAACTTATGCCTGCGCGCATAGTTGACGGCACTCTCGGCAGCTCGTTGTTTGTTGTTGACGTATACCAATGTCTGCGTGGGATCTTCGTTTGCCACCCTCGGCCCAGTAATCGCCGCGACAAAGTCTGGCAACTCACTAAAGGCACCCATTTGGCAGAGCGCTGTTGATTGGTCAGTGTGCGAATTATAGACCATCAGCTCGTTCGTACGCGAGTCTGCAAGGAAGGTGAACTTTACGACCGGCGAATACTGGATGGCATCGCTGCTGTCGTTGCGGTTCTCCACCAAGAGTTTCAGGAACTCATCGGGGTTCGGGATATTCGGTGATGAGAAGACAAACTTTGGCGGTTCTGTGCGGTGCTGCAGGATCGAAACCACCTGGTAGTAGAAGGCTGCCCGACGAGTCTCAGCTGAAATCTTGTGCGCCTCGTCGATGAATACATAATCGAGTCTGATGTTCGGCCTGGAGATTAAGAGGTAGAGTAAACGCTCAGGCGTAAGGACAAAGATGAAGTTGTGATCTCCTTCGAGGGCGATATCCCCTGCCGCGGTCACGACGCGATAGTTCGCGGACTCCAGGTAGCTCTTTAGATCTCGAATAAGGGATGCTCGCGTTTCATTGATCAACGCTTTGGAGGGAACGAGAATAGCGAAATTCCGTGTTCCATAGCGCTTCACCTCGCTAGTGATGAAACTGCGGATGATGAATGACTTACCCAACGAGGTGGGGGCGGAGAAGCTGTAGTTATTCCCCCTTGCAATCTCGTCGAATGCAGCTTTCTGTGGCGCGAAGAAGTGCAATCCATCGCTGGAGGGCACTCGCAGAAACTCGTCCTGATACGCTACAAAAGCACGATCAAGGGCAGTGCCGAATGAGGAAGCGTTAACACGTTGCCTTCCTGGATAGTTCGTTAGTGTGCTGTACACGGTGGCTGCATACTTTCGCACAAATGGCTGATCAGGGTACAGCGCCAGCGCCATTACGATAAGTTCTTGCGCCCAGTTCTTGTGGGCATCGGAATCCTTAGGATGGGTAGACTTCGACAGGAGATCAGCGAAACGTAACGTGTCAAGCAGTTCGCGTGAGCTCATTGCTTGTGCCGAGGTTACAGCCTCAAACTTGACAATCCTCCACAGTCCGTACGAAGTCAACAACTTTTGATACAACTCTTGGAGATACTCGTTGCCAGCTATGTCGCGGAACAGATAGTCACCAAGTCGAATCTGTGAATCCATGTCTCCTCCCGCTATCCCTTGAAAACCCTGTCAACGATGCTGAGACGATCTGCAACCGCATCGTTGAGTGGAAGTGTGTAGATGTGGAATGGGTAGCTTCCCAGTCCCGCGGAGGAAATCTCGGCGTGGATGAAGGCGGAATAGTTGAGGAGATCCGCACTTAGCTTATGGTCCACGAGCTCGCGGAAGTCGTCATGAGAACGGTCCGGTGAAGATTGGAGACCTAGCGAGTAACCTATGAACATCGCGTAGCAGACTTCCTTGTCTTGAGTAACCTTGCTCGGGATGATCAAGCTGGAAAGCGTACTTGCATCGGCGGCAGAGAACTCCCAATCTAAAACGGTTGAGTCGACAATCTGGCACTCCACCTCCTCAACGTTCCTAATCTGACGGATACGCCCGATTGCGGTGCGGATACTGTCTTGAAGATTCGCTTCAATGTAAGCCGCACCCAACACGATGTAGGTTTTTCCGCCGGGGCCACCTGCCGGGAGGACGTGGATCGCATCGGCTTTGCTTCGCTGCTGGCCAGACAGGTTGTCGAGTTCAAACTTCGACAAGACTTTCGGGGCACCCAGTGCATGCTCAAGGAATGTGTACAGCAGCATTTCACCCAATGCAGAGTCATTGTCTGCTGAGCTGGATAGAGCACGCATCGCTCTCAGATCGATACTGCGCTCGACGCCATGATCCTTGAACGAGGAAATTTGGGCACGTGAGAACACATACCCGCCGATGTTCGCGGTAAGGAGATCGCAGAGCGCCCGATAGTCGAATTTACTCGAGCGAACGTTTACATGAAACAACCTCACGCCGTCGCTTGCTGCCCCAGTGCTTTGAACCGGGCTGGCAACCTCCGTGAATACCGTGTCAAATTCACTTCTACCGGTGACCGTTGTTTGACGCAGAACCGTATCCATTCCCGCTCCGTTAGAGCCGCTGGAGTTGGTTGAGGAAGCTGGTCAGCGTTAGAGAATCATCCATAGGTGTGACATTGTCAGCGAAGACCATGTAATAGCGGAAGTTGTCGCCGGCCTTAGCTGCCCATGTCTTGCCAAGCTCAATCTTCTGGCGCGAGTCATCATTCTTGAGCTGCTCGCCTTTGGTCTCCACGACGATAACTCGGCCACTAGACGTGCGCAGGATGAAATCCGGGTAGTGGTTGATTGGCCCGTTAATGAAGAACCCGTGGTTTTCGAGATTCCGATGCCACCACACCACGTTCTCCAACGCGGCCGCCTGAGTGATGACGGTTCGCTCGAAGCCATTCATCCGCCCTTCAGCCTGGTATAGAGACTTACCTAGCTGCGGCAGGGCTTCCGGAGGCGTGATCTCATCTGGGAACGAGAAACTATCGCGGCGTGTGATCTCGGCGGTGTCAAGTCGATCTCTGAATTGGGAGAATCGATATTCTTGCAAGAAAGCAAGCACCTTATCTTGGATTTTGCCGGCTACCGCTTGCGGGGAGCTTTCAAGGGTCTTAAGCTGCGCACTGTCGAGATTACTGACGACCGCTTGGACGTATCGGCGAATGTCTAAAGACGAAATCCCATTAAAACGGTCCAACCGAGCAGTGATGATCTCCCGGCATTGGTTGATCCGCCCTTCTTCTGGCAATGAGTCGAGGTACTGGCGGAGGAACTGTTGCTGGCGACTATTCATTCCAAATGCTTTGGGGCGATCCTGAGCCTCATCGCTGACGTCGATTCGCATCATCTCTTCAGCAGCATGGGTAAGGTCTATAGTCGAATCTTTGCCCTGGAGGCTGAAGCCTTCCTCGAGACTTTCCCTCGACACACGGATCCAAGTTGCATCTTCCGCCTCATCATCAAATAGGCCAAGAGAGCGCATATAGAACTGTGGAAGGCGAACACTACGAGCATCATCCTCGTACTTGGCGACAAGTTTGTAGTGGTCCACTTTGTCCTCCAGATCTGCTGGCAGAGTTGACTGTTGGCCGTTTTGAGTTTTCTGCTGCGCTTTCTGGTCGTACTCATCCCCGGCCTGCTCAGCTTGGGCAAGCATTGATGAGGACTGGAGCTGCGAAGGATGCACCGTCGTTTCTCCGGCACTGCCGGTAGTCGGATGCACATCCTCAGGATTGAAGTCAAGGAAGTCTTCTGATTCCTTGTCCAACGAGGTGGAGGAAGAACCTGATTCAAGGCCTTCTCCCTGGACCTCAGGTTCCGGTCCTCCTTCCTGTCCTCCTTCTTGAGCGAACAAGTTGCTGCTCCCCCCATCTTCGGATTGTGGAGTGGAGGTAGCCTCAGGCAAGGTTTCATCGGAATCTTCGATGACGCGGTGGTCACGCGCGGTAAAACCTGCCGCATTCAGTCCTTTAACCACGTTGTCTACCGTGCCTTGGAAGAATACTGAGGAGGCCAAGACATACGACATATTCAGTAGTTTCGAGCTGTGCTTACGCACGTACGGCTGACGAAGAATCCGTCCGACAATTTGTTCAACATCAACCGAGGACGTCTTGTTCGCGATCGATGCTAGCACGTATGCGAACGGGCAATCCCAACCCTCTTTGAGCGCGTTGACTGTGATGATGTACCGGATCGGACAATCGCTGGACAAGAGATTAATGCCCTTGATCTCATCGACACTGGCTGTCTTGATAGCGATCTGTTCCGCAGGAATCCCCGCGTCTACGAGTTTGGCCCGTAACTTCTCAAAGGAAGTGGCGTCTTCAGTAACCTTCGGCTCCGCCTGGAAGAGAACAATCGGGCGAATATAGTCACCGCCAAACTTCTGTTCCTCAATTGCCGCGCGCTCTAGAGAGTTCCGAAGATCAATAGCGTCTGAGATGACTTCTGCTTGATTCGACCGGTTGTAAACGATCACCGGCAACTTCACCATGTTGGCGACTTTGAGCTCCATCGCGTCCACATAGACGATGATGTTCGATTCCTTCTTAGGGGTAGCCGTGAGGTCAAGCACGAAGGATGGGTTGAACTTCTCCAGCATCTCCAGTGACAGCTTCGAGCGGGCATGGTGCGATTCATCAACAATCACTACCGGGTTGAGCTGGTTGATCACTTGAATTAACGCAGTCTCATCAGCCTCGTCAATCAGACGTTCGGGTGCCCCTAGGAAGCGCGGGAAGGAAGCTAGAGCACCATTTTGCTGATAGGCCTTACGACCCTCTGCATTCCTGGTGCGGAATGAGTCGTAGGACAGCACCATCACTGTCAACTGCTCTGTCACAGTGGTCGGGTTGAAGTTCTGCCCGGCTAGCAGTTCTTCCTTTGAGTAGACCTCGACACGATTGGCGAAATCCGTGTTGAGCTGCTGGCGGTATGGGTGAGACGGGTTCCGCAGAGCACTCAAAGTCTGAGTCAAGATGGCATCCGAAGGCACGAGCCACACTACTGCACGGTGTTTAGTCTCAGGCATGGCTTCAAAAATTGGCTTTACTGAAGCACACCCCAGAATCGTCTTGCCGCCACCCGTGGGAACCTTGTAGCAAACATTCGGCACCCCAGGGATAATGTCTTGATACGCCGGAATCCCGGCGACCCCGACCTGGACTTGCCGATCCCACCAAAAGGCTGCAAACGCCTCGGACATTGAGTCTGTTTCACTGAGTAGCTTGAGGTAGTTTTCCAGGTCGCTAATCACGCGCTGCTGGTAGTTCTTCAGTTCCATCATATTCCTTCCGTTTCGATGTCACAGGCGCGAGATATCGCGAGGGATCTTCTTGAATGTCACGCGTGCGGACACCATGTCCGCTGCGCTCAGTGAACAGGTGTCTGCATAGACCACCAAAGAGTCTGAACGTTGCTCCTCCGGCAGTGCTGCCAAGTACACACGGTTGAGCGTCGTAGGCTTATCGCGTTCATACAAGAGGTGATACGCCGTCCGCTGATGGATACCGAGAAAGTAGGGATTGTCTGAGGAATCTCTTCTGAAGGGACTCCTAGTTTCGTTAAACCAGATGTACTCTCTCACTCGGTCGATACCTACTTCCTCATTGATCAGGCCCTCTCGAAGAAGCGGCTCGCCAAGCTCAAAGAATGAGTAGCTTGCACCGAATTCAGACAGACAGTCCAAATCTGCATCGCTCGACTGTATGACCCGATTGATCCGCTCGGCAGTTACCGATTCTGCATAGTCACCAAGTTCCACGAGTATGAAGCGTCGTTTTCCGCCATCCTGCATGTTAAGTTCCAGTACAGCCTGTGCTGTAGTACCAGAGCCAGCGAAAGAATCGAGAACAATTCCATCGCGTTTGCACACACTGCCAATTACATATCTAATCAGCGCGGACGGCTTTGGATAATCAAAAACCCTTCCCTCGGCCTTAAATAGCCCCTCAAGCTCAGTTGTTCCTTTTACCGTATAAAATGACTTATCATCGAGTACGGTAGGCAATTGTTTTCCGGCCGTTCGATTCTTCCCGAAGATTAAAGTCGGAGCATTGTCTTCTGTTCCCAGCACTTCTAGTTCGCCGTTCCGGATCTTTTTAATTACGCCACTTGGTAAATACTGGACGCTGATGCGGGATCCTGTTCGACTAATCTTAATGAATCCGCTTTCCCAATCTGACTTGAGTCGATCGGGAATTAGTCTCCATACACACTCTTTTCCCTTCACCGTAATCGGCCATACTGCAACGCACCCTTCAGGAGTGCGGACCGGACCATACGTAAAGTTCGAGGGGTCACCAACGTATTGACCACTCTTGATTAGTTCCTGCAATGAAGGGCCAATCGAGTGTATCGCTAGAGTCTGTTCATCCACAAAAATTGGATAAACCTGATTTGGCCGCTGTACCTTATCAAATGTTGAGAGCGTTAGACCCTCAAAAGGGCTGCGATCCTTGCCGCCCGAGAATTCAGTTGCGTTCGGCTGGAATGCTTTTGGAGTAACGAAAATGAGGAACTCGTGCGTTATGTTGAACCCATTGGAGGGCTTTCCTCCGGAGGTCTGAACAATTGTTGTCATGATCTGCCGGTTCGAGAAAATCTCGTTGAGTACCTGTAATAGGTTGCTGAGCTCGTGGTAGCTCAGACTAATGACAAGTACACCGTCTGGCGAAAGAAGCTTTTGAAGTAGCCGGAGACGTGGGTACATCATGCACAACCACTTATCGTGGCGGGAGAGGTCGTCGCCTTCTTTACCTACAACCTCGCCAAGCCACTTCCTTATGCGCGGGTCGTTGACGTTGTCGTTGTATACCCACCCCTCATTGCCTGTGTTGTAGGGAGGATCGATGTAAATACAGTCTATCTGTCCCTCATAGCGCGGTAATAGCGCCTTTAATGCTTCTAGATTATCGCCGTAAATGACCATGTTAGGCGAGCCATTGTCCTCATAATGGCGGCCTCCACGATCGAAGGAATATTGACGCTCGAGGACTCGGTAGGGCACGTCGAGGTGATGAGTGATGACCTTTTCTTTTCCAACCCAGGTAAGTTCCGGCATTGTTACCCCTTTCTACAGTTTCGTAATGTCACGGGGAATCTTCTTGAATGTCACGCGCGCTGTGACCATATCGGACTCGCTTAGAGAACAGGTGTCCGCGAAGATCACAAGCGAGCTTGAGCGCTCCTCCCTCGTCAGTCAGGAGAAGTATGCACGACATTAAGGTTTGTAGGCTTATCCCGTTCGTACAACAAATGGTATGCAGTGTTCTGGTGGGTTCCTAGATAGTAACGATTGCTTGATGAGACCGGTGCGAACGTGCTGTGAGTCTCGGTGAACCAGATGTATTCCCGGATGTAGTCCGTACCTACAGCGTCGTTGATAAGGCCGCCATGTAGCAGTTGCTCACCGAGCTCGAAGTAGGAGAAAGACTCACTACGTGCAGAGGCTTCGTTCCCTGATTCTTTGATGACTTGCTCAACGCGAGCTGCGGTCAGCGAAGAAGCGTACTCACCGAGTTCTACGAGGATGAATCGACGCGACCCAGCATCGCTTCGATTTAGCCTGACCACGCTCTCGGCTGTTGTGCCGGATCCCACGAAGGAATCTAAGACAATTCCTGAGGTTGGACAGTACAAACTGATCAGGTACCTGATAAGCTCATCCGGTTTGGGGTAGTCAAAGGAAAGCCCCATCCGTTCCAGGCGGTACTTGTTCGTCTCAGTGGTACCGAGATTTCGGAGTATCGACTGAACATAGTGACTAGTGCGTCCCTCGCACCGATAGTAGACGACACCACGGTGCGACAGGAAAAAGACAAGCGACTTCTCGCCCTCAATAATCGGCATTGAACCGTTGTCGATAAATGCATTAAGTTTGTTTTTATTCATCCATCCTGCAAAAACCCGACATGGCTGCACGAGTTTCCCGTCGCGCACTACCATCGGATCCAGTCGCACTGGATAAACTGCACCGTACTGCTTAGTTAGCTCTCGGGAGATATATCCGAGCCCGCTTGCTTCCTCCATGAGTTCGTGCGCAATATCGTCAGCAGGAAGATCGAGTTCTTCGACAGCGCACGGAAAGCCGGGTGGAAGCGTCACTACCGAAGGGGGATTCTTAGGACCATTCTTTACGATGGAATTCTCGGCGAAATCTCGGCGGATCTTCGAGTCTTCGGGGATATTCGGATCGACAACCGGGTTTATGTGAATGTTCCGCTTATCTTTTGCGTAAACATGCACATATTCGTGAATATTGGTCACATCTGCTTGGTTATCTGTGTGGCCGTAAGACTCCCAAACAAAGGTGGTGATGTGGTTCCGGTAGCCGGATATCTCATCGCAAATCAGTCGAAGAGAAGCTTGTTCGCCGTCATCGATCGAAATGAACACAACCCCGGTGGGCGCCAGCAAGGCATGAAGGAGCCGTAACCGTGGATACATCATGCAGAGCCACTTGTCATGGCGTGAAAGATCATCGCCTTCTTTGCCGACCACCTCGCCCAGCCATCGCTTTATCTGCGGATCGTTGACACTGTCGTTATACACCCATCCCTCATTACCCGCGTTGTAGGGAGGGTCAATATAGATACAGTCAATACTGCCTTCGAACTGCGGGAGGAGCGCTTTTAAGACCTCGAGGTTGTCACCATGGATGACCATGTTTTGTGATTCGTCGCCCTCGCTGTGACGTCCTTGTCCGTTGTAGGAGCCACGATGCTCCATGACCCTGAATGGTACGTCCAGATGGTAGGTGAGTACCTTTTCTTTACCAATCCAAGTGAGTTCAGGCATTGACACCCCTCTCAGCATCGCGGCTGTTGTCTGCATTAAGACGTAGCCAGTTATCGATCTCGGAGAGCTTGAACTTCCAGAAGCGGCCAATCTTGTAGCCTGGCAATCCGCGGTGGTTGATCCAATCCACCACCGTGTCTCGGCTCACTCCGAGATGCTCTTGTGCGTCCTTCATGGTCACCCAGGGTTCCGCCTGTGGTTCAGTCACGTTAATCCTCCCAAGCGTGTGGCGGTCTGAATCTGGCTTGCACGATGATGTCGAACTTTCCTGGCTCATCTGGGAAACAGTCATTTCCGTCCGAATCCACCATGAGCCAACGGCTCTTCAAGCGGCCCTCAGCATGCTGAATTTCTAGGTCAACTGACACAGTATGCGATGACGCGCGGCTCGGCTCGCAGTCTGGGATGGATACCCGATCAATCGATGGCCGAATCGCTGGATCCATAGGATTCGTGCAAACAAGGGCCCTTCCACTCCATGCCATCTCGCCGTCATTCATTAAGCGCCATTCGTGTCTGAAGACCTGATATAAGCCGAAAACCTTGGTTGCGTACTGATTTGCTGAAAAGTTTGTCGCATGGTCACCCGACTGGAAAGATTGCGGGTTAATTGAGGTCAGCTTTAAGTCTGGGTTTTCAACACAGAGGCAGTAATAATCGCTTAAGGCATCGATCTTATCTGGCCTGTTGACAATGTTGTTTAGGTAGAACGCGAGAGCGCGCAGGGCATGCTCAGGCTGCAATGATGCAGCATCCAGACCGAGCTTATTGGCGATCCGCTTTACGGCTTGATCGCGCGAATAATGATCTCGAAATTGCTTGAGGTGCGAGTGCAGGTAAGAAATCACTCCCGCACCGTCAATAGGATCTGGAAACGGCCATGTAAGCGTTGCGACTCCTTGGTAATACTTCTGCGCCAGCGCGTCGCTTAAGCCGTCACTTTTTGAGCCGGTCGATTCAATAAGGGCGCGAACAAACGTTTGCCGATTCTTAGGGAAGCCGCCGCGGGGTTTGCTCTCGTAGACAGCATGGCAAAACTCGCTGAATGGAGTCTTGCCTGGCGCGTTCATCGTGCTTCCTAGTTTTCTTCCTAAGTTTCCTATGTTTTCTGCTCGTTTGGGCCTCGGCCTTCCCAAAAGTGCTCCGTAGCGTGGTTGCTGTGAAGGAGATGGGCGGATTCTCGCGAATCTAGGGTCGCCCCTCGATGGTCGATTCTAGTTCACAGACCCCTACCTATCCCTCACAACTCGCCGTTATCCGGCACAAGTCGTGAGAAGGAGGTGAACCGGGATGGCAAGTTCTCGACGTACTGGGGCGAAGGCTGCCAGCGCTGCATCTCGCGTGATGCGTGACGGCAGGTACTCGAAGGTATCTAAGACGGCTGCTGCGTCCGCACTGTCTCAACGTGCTCCGAAGCCCCGGAGTAGCAAGAGATAGCTGACCGGGGGTGCGGATCGGCGGCCGCAGTCCCCACCCCACCGGCAGTCCCATCTGTTCGATGCCCGCATCAGGGCACCACATCCTCCAGGGTTTCGTGCTCCCTGGTTGTATGCACGCTTCCATTTTTCGCTAGTGAGACCTGCTCGGTGAGCGCTCGACGGATCACCAGATCAGCCCATTCCAGGGGTGGTTTGGTGGCCCGTCTTCGTATCTAAGCACTTACCCATCAGCAGCAACCATTGCGCCCTCACCTTTCATGCGCCATCTACATCAGCGCATATAAAACCTGGCGGTGTTCATGGTTGTAAGCATGAACACCGCACTTAGTTTAATGCAGGGCCACTCCCCCTGCCGAATCACATTTCTAGTCTTAAGCAGAGGCGCCGTCGCCGAGAGTGAACCCAGCGGCCCTGACAGCCCCAGCCCAGCTACCTAGAGCACCATGGCTGCCACCCAGCCGCTGGCCAGCAAGGGCAGGTTGAAGTGCAAGAAGGTGGGGATCACCGAGTCACGGATGTGGTCGTGCTGGCCGTCGGCGTTAAGACCGGCGGTAGGCCCCAACGTGGAGTCAGAGGCGGGCGAGCCGGCGTCACCAAGCGCCCCAGCCGTACCAATAATGGCTACTGTGGCCGCCGGGCTGAATCCCAAAGACACACACAGGGGCACATAAATGGTGGTAATGATGGGCAAAGTGGAGAAGCTAGAGCCAATACCCATAGTCACAATCAACCCCACCACCAGCATGGCCAGCGCCGCCAAGGCCTTATTGGCGCCAAAGAGCGCGGCAGAGGTTTTCACCAGGCTTTGCACGTCCCCGGTAGCGCTCATCACGGCGGCAAAACCTTGAGCGGTGATCATGATGAAACCAATCATCGCCATCATTTTCATGCCCTGAGTAAACACATCATCGGCCTGGTGCCAATTAACCGCCCCAGTGATCATGAAAATTGACAGCCCCACCAGAGAACCCACCAGCAGCGAGTCCGCCTCCGACTCCAGCGAAAGCATCACCACCTGCACGGCGAAGGTGGCCACAATAGCGA
>CALIZH010000026.1 GCA_938028585.1 uncultured Actinomyces sp.
GCTCTTTTTTATCTGAAAATACGAGTGGAATCTCCAAGGAGAGGAAAGAGGCTGCCTTTAAGCACCTCCAGGAGCTCTATTTAGTGGAGACAGAAGAGGGAGAGGCAAGCTTCAAGGAGTAAAATCTTTGTTAAATCGCACCAAAGCAGCTGAGTGCCCCTTTACCCTCTTTCTTTTTCCTTGTACAATGAAGCTGTAGAGAGGACGTGGAACTATGTGGAAAGACGCCATTGAGATGCGAGAGGCTGTAAGGAATCAGGAGGTCTCGCCAGTTGAATTAGTACAAGAAAGTTTAGAAAAAATCCAAGCATTCAATCCCGAGTTGAATGCGGTTGTTCACATCCAAGCAGAGCGGGCGCTAGAAGAAGCGAAGACGCGCTCGTTTGAGGGCTTGCCGTTTGGAGGCGTGCCGCTTCTATTGAAAGACCTCGGGCAAAATCAAGCGGGGGAACCGTCCAGTTGCGGCAGTAAACTCCTAAAGGATATCCCGATGAAACGCACCGACAACTTTGTGAAGCGTCTGGAAGAGGCCGGGTTTATTATCGTGGGACGGACGAATATTCCCGAGTTCGGGTTTAAAAATATGACGGAAGCTAAGCTCTGGGGGCCTGTGAATAATCCGTATGATCTGAAACGCAATGCCGGTGGATCTAGCGGTGGTGCAGCGGCGGCCGTTGCAAGCGGCATGGTGCAGATTGCTGCAGCTAGTGATGGCGGCGGTTCGATTCGTATTCCCGCAAGTTTTTCAGGACTATTAGGCTTGAAGCCGAGTCGTGGTCGTATTCCTGTCGGTCCTGGGAGCTATCGTGGCTGGCAAGGTGCTTCGGTGAATTTTGCGATGACGAAGAGTGTGCGCGATACGCGTGAACTGTTGCGCGCTTTGCAAGTCGAGCAGAAGGATAGTCCGTTTTTAGCGCCACTGATTCGCGAGTGGGAAGTTCGTCTAGAGCATCCGCTTCGAGTGGGCGTCATTGAGAAATCCCCAATCGAGAGCGTGGTCGCTCCAGAAGCCAAAGCCGCGCTTCGTAAGGCGGTTCATTTCCTCGAAGAAATCGGCTGTGAAGTGGAACCCATCGGCTGGCCTGTCGACGGTGTGGAAGTGATGAAGAACTACTATTTAATGAATAGTGTCGAGACTGCAGCGATGATGCAAGGCTTGGAAGCTAGTCTTGGACGAGCGCTCACTAAGGACGATATGGAACTGATGACATGGGGTATTTATCAATCCGGTCAGCACATTCTTGCCAAAGATTACAGTGCGGCTCTTGCCAAATGGGATACCTACGCACATGCGATGGAGAAGGTGCATGAGGAGTTTGACCTGATTTTAACGCCGACCGTGAGTGATGTGGCGCCTCTTCAAACGCAATTTCCGATGGAGGAATCGGTCCGTCAGGCGCTCAACCAGATCGAAGAACTCAGCGTCCCTGAGCAACAAAGTGTGATTTGGCGGATGTTTGATCGCACCTTAGCGTTGACGCCATTTACGCAATTATCGAATATTACAGGTGCGCCTGCGATTAGCTTGCCGGTATATTTGAGCGATAAAGGCTTACCAATTGGCGTGCAATTCATGGCGGCTCGTGGGCAAGAGGCATTGCTCCTGCAAGTGGCAGAGTGGTTTGAAGAACAAGGGCAATTTGAAATGAGACAGTTCAGCTAGGAGTGAACAAGATGACTAAATCAGTAGCAATCGTAGGAGCTGGGATTGTAGGGGCAACGGCGGCCTACCAACTCAGCAAAAAAGGAATCGCCGTGACCGTTTTTGATGCGGGAGTCGGTCAAGCAACCAAGGCCGCGGCGGGAATTATTTGTCCGTGGCTATCGCAACGCCGCAATAAAGACTGGTACCAACTCGTATCGCATGGGGCAGCGTATTATCCTATTTTAATGGAACAGTTACGTGCGGATGGCGTCACGGACTTGCCGTATGAACAGGTTGGGGCGTATATTTTCAAACATACTGAAAAACAACTCAAAAAGGTCGAAGAAATGGCAGTCGAACGCCGAGTGGATGCGCCGATGATCGGGGAAGTAGAGGCGCTA
>CALIZH010000027.1 GCA_938028585.1 uncultured Actinomyces sp.
CCTCATGGAGCATCAAGCAGCAGTCGCTTTCGGAGTCGACATCATGTACGAGACCAACTGACTAAAGAAAGCGCCGGTTTCGAATTCGTAATGATTCCGGCGCTTTCTTTATACACACTACAAACAAAAATAGAAGGATAGACCAATGGCTAACGGTATCAAGCGTAATGACGATGGAACATTCACCGTCTCTAAAACTTGGCTCGCAGACGCACTGGAAACGGCCTTCGAAAAGGGCATGTACGACAACGATTGTTGCAGTACGTGCGTCGCTGAAGAGATCATGAATTCCAGCATGAAGGAAAACAAGTAAAAATTAGAGGCTTTGAAAAATGACTACAAACACAAACCCGCTCAATGAACTGAACGAACTGTACTGTGCACTAACGTGGAAGATGCGCGATGTTGAAATTCCTGTCAAAGACAAGGACACCACTGCCCTCTCAAACCGTCCTTACGGTGAGCTTCTTGATGCTGGCACCGTCGTAAGGTTTAACAACCACACTTACTTTTATAGCTGCCCTTTCGGAATGATGGACCTTGAAGGAACGTGGACCGATGAAGAATCTGTCTCTTACAGTGTCCACGAGTTTCTGTGCAAGATGATTGACGATGAGGGTTGCGTCGAAGTACTACTAGAAAGGTAAAAGGAACTTTGCTATGAAAATCAACCCATTGAGCGAACTATCGAAGAATTACGCCGAACTAGTGACCTTAGCCTACACAACCAAGATCAATATTTTCGACGAAAACCGCGATAACCCGAAAGCTAAGCTCTTTTACGTCGATATTCTCATTCCTGGAATAGTCGTTTACCACTATGGGCAACAATGGACACTTTCTAAACAAGTTGGTGAACCTATTTTCCATAGTGTGTGGACAAACACCGAAGGCGAAACAAAGAGCGCTTACCGATTCTTGAACGATGTCATTGAAGGTCAGTATTGGCCTGTCGAAATCATCTTTAATCCCGCACGATTCACTTCTAAGTGTTATTAAGGATGTGCTTGTGTTCATTCCACAGATTATTTACCTAAAAAGAATCGGCAGCGGTGCCCTGGTGCGTATCGAACGGTTGAACAAATCGTTCTTTCTCGTCCTTGGTGAACTAACCTATTATTGGTTAGACAACAAGGGTAACTACTACAGTGAAGACGCATTCAACGCCCTATGTCATCAATACGGCTACGAGATCATTGACCCTGGGCACCGTGTCTTTCATTAGTCTCTTATCCAAGATGACCGATCAAAAAAGAAGGGAAGGAAAACACAAAATGCTGACCGACGAAGACATCAAGCGTATTGGTGTTGAGTTCACCAAACGCATGATTGATAATCGCATCAGTGAAAACAGACAACGGCGACGCAACAAGCAGAAATCTGCACACACGACCACCACCCGATTTGATTTTCAGGATGGCAACGGAGATCTTTACGACCTCGGTGACTACTCTAAAGAAGCCCCTGCAATCATCGACATGTCTTACGATGATTATGGTTACTTCTATCTAATCTTCGATCAACATGGCGTGCCACATTGGATTAGCGAACAGTCCCATATGAGGACAGTCGAAGAAATGGCTGAGTTTCTCGATGAGAAACTCTGGGGTGAGTTCACAATCATCCAACTCTAATAGAAGATACGAGGAGATCAAACACATGAACATTATGGGTTTTCGCAGACACATGCAAACCGATTTCGATCTCAATGAAACGTCATCCGGCGACATCATCGAGGTGAACGACGAGCTCTTCTTTGCACACTGCAATGCCAATGGCTGGCGTCGATTCACTGATGAAAACGGGCGTGTCTACACGCCCGAAGAACTCAGTGAGAAATTCGCAAACGCGCCTGTACCAACGCTTCAACGATACAATCGCATGTGGTGGTACGAAGCCATGTAGTCTGAGACTTAACCACTCGGCCAAGTAACGCACTTGGCTTTATCTCGAATAGTGTAAAGGCAGCACACCGGATTTTGGTTCCGGGAATCTAGGTTCGAATCCTAGTTCGAGAACTAGTCAACGCGTATTTGTTTCCTTTCTAGCGTTGACTATGGGTCACCCTCAGCCTAGTTAACTGTGGGTGACAAGCTGCTTAGCTCAATTGGGAGAGTGGCTGCTTTACCGTTTGATTGTTTTTACAATCAGACGGTCGAGTGGCCGATACAGGTTCGAGCCCTGTAGCAGCACTAAGGGCCGTAGACGGGTGGCTCAGTGTCTGATGACGAACATGGCAACAACCGATATTGCTGGTGCACAAGCGATATTACTGTAGTTACCTGTTCCATTGGAAATTTCGCAGGTTCGAGTCCTGCATGGTCCACAAAACAACTCAATAACACGCACACACAACAATCGATCGAAAGGATCTCGTCATCATGTCCACCAAGTATGCAGTCATTTCCCAGCCCATGAAGGGCATCGATCCCGATAAGGTCAAGCTGCAGCGAGAGAAAGCTGAAGCCGCTGTTCGGGCTGCTGGCTATGAACCCATCGATACTGTCTACGAAGAGGACTTCAAGTACGATGTCGACAACGACAATGTCGTCAATCCTGCACTGTGGCACATGGGACTCGCACTGATGCGTCTCTCAAAGGCGCATGTGATCTACATGTGCGACGGATGGGACACTACGCGCGGATGCCTCATGGAGCATCAAGCAGCAGTCGCTTTCGGAGTCGACATCATGTACGAGACCGACTGACACAGGCTATAGGCTCACAACCACATAGAGGAAGCGTCGGAACCGGCGCTTTCCTTTATGCACTACAGAGAGATAACTAATTATGAATTCTGAAGCAATCGAAACGATTAGACGCCTTGATGCAAACGTGCACCGCGCTGACAATGAACCACTCACTGTCGACATCAGCGTCTCTGTGCGTCTCGATGATGGCGAACATTCTGTCTCCATCACATGGAATCCGCACACCGATGAAGTGTCCCTCGAACGCATCTAAAGGAAATAAAATGCTCATTCCAATCAATATCGATAATATCCGTCTTGTGGAAGAGACTGAAACACTCAAAGAGGTGCTCTATAACGTCAAGACAGGAACACTTGTGCATGTGGAAGTAAACGGCACCACTTACACATTCACTGCATACAAGAATAGCATCAACAACGAAGTCAATAACTTCCGATTGAGCGATTCTGATTCAAACGTTACAGCATACACTGTACCAGGGGTTATGCATTTCATTCACGGTAACAACCCTGAATATGACGAAGCTGTCGACGTGAAGATCATTGAACCGTCAGCACAGTCGGATAGCTCCAACGAAACAACAAACAAGAAAGATGCGAACAACATGCTCATCGATTTCAACGAACTCACAACCCCGTTCCATCGACTCGCACCTGGCGCGGTGTTGATCGGTCCTGACGACACTCGTTACATGAAGTCTGTCACCGAAGACTGGGAATACATCTGGACCAACTGCTATGACTGGGCCATCCGTTCGGGTCTCACCGAAAAGCAGATGGAGAGCTCCATCAATGGTGACAACGGTGAAGATTGGAAGGTGATCCTCTGATGAACGAGCTCACTGAAGCTGACATCAACCTCATCGCAGACAAAGTCGCACAGCGCCTTTCACCCGAACAATCTACTCCCGAGAAACTTCCTCATGCGCACCAGTCATCGTTGGGTCGACATGGATTCGTAGATGGTCTAGGGAATCACTACAACCTTCTCGATTTCCTCCGTGGACCGGCGGTCATCGATATGACTGAGGATGGATGCGGGTGTTTCTTCCTCGTCTTCAACAACGGCAAACCGAGCCACTGGGTTGGCGATTCCGGTGTTGAGAAAAACATGGAAGAGATGATCGAATTCATCACTGACGAGTTGACCGGTGAATTCAAGTTCACCCAGTTCTAAGAGAAAGAGTCTTCTTCGAAGACTAAGAATCCGTACATCGCAGATGTACTAGGATATTTATTGATAGAGATCGTAAGACGATCTAACTCTAGCCATACGAAGGAGAAAACAAACATGGCAAACGTCAACCCCAAGAACTTCGCTATTATCAAGGGTCGCCTGGCCTCTGATCCGCGTTTCTTCACCAACAAGGACGGTTCGCGCACGGTTCGCTTCACCGTTCTGGCCGACCAGAACTTCACCAAGCGAAACGGCGAGCGCGGAACCGACGCGGTGTCCGTCGAGCGCTTCATCCCCAACGACCGTGGAAACGGCGTCTTTGACATGATTCACCAGGGCGACCTGGTGACCGTCATGCACCACCCGACTACCGATGTGTACACGGATCCCGATACCGGGGAAACCCACTACATCCCAAAGAACATCGTCGATGACGTTCAGATGGATGAGAAGCGCGAGGTGACCACTGCACGTCTCGCCCGACGCGCCGCCGAGCAGGATGCGCGTAACCGCGCTGCTCAGGCTGCGCAGGCTGCTGCTCCTGCGCCTGTTTCTCAGGCTCCCGTCTTCGCGGACGACGCGCTCAATGCGTCTGATCCGTTTGGTGACGGGTTCGATCATGGTAACCCGCCCTTCTGAGAAGAGCATGGTAAGATTCTGATCAACAACCACAATCACAACTGAATCGCACAACAGAATATCGCAAACAACACCAATATCCCGTAGCACGGTTGCACACCGTTGCTACGGGATATTGCTTTACACAGTGATCAGTGCCGATTAGTAGCCGATGACCTCCGTTTCGACTTCATCGATCACGTCTTGAGGGATGTCAGCAACCGCGATACGGAAAACTTTGTTCATTCGCGGATTGTAGATCCCAAGATACTTAACGTTCTGGAACTCAGGATGGATGGAATACAGTCCCATGCGCCAATACATGAGCAACTGAAGCGTATGATCCTTCGTAGGTCGCGCCTTGGATACTTTGAAGTCCCACAATGTATCCTCGGTCATGAAATCGCCATCACCCGCCGACACTATCTTCGTATAACCTCCTTCGAACGTAAAACCATCCAAGGTCTTCGGGCCGTACTCATCCAAGAAACGCAAGGATCGTTTAACCATGGTACGAACATTCTCGATTGTATCGGTGTCAGGATTAATGTTCTGAACGGGCTTGTAATGCATAACTCCTGCCCTATAGCAGACATCAAAACCGGATAGTCTAATAGCACTCACAATCGAAGTATCATCCAAACCTTTAACAGTGCTCAACAACCCCTCTGCCAATGACAATTCGTCAATCATACCCGCACCAAGCAATGAAACCCCAAAAGCATCTTCAGTAGACGTTCCGGTCATGACACGAGTCAGATAATCAACAGTCATACCGATAAGACTCGGATGTATATTTTCTTTTGGGTTCAAAGTTTCAATACCATCACCCAAAGAAATAACTTCTAAATCCTTCGATTTGATATAACCGCCTCGGGGTTGCTTCACTTGCTTAATGCGCCGCGTAACGGAAGGACCTGACAACTCATTTAGCAAGAGCTTGCCTTCCAATATTTGCTCCACCTCAAATTCGACCAAAGAGTACATAACACGTGCACATCTCTGCAACAACTCAATATCCATCACTCATCACTCCTTCGGAATAGTCCAACCTGTTTGGCATCTCATCGACCAAAGCCACTCTAACACAAGAACACTTTGACCGACGAGATGCCTCAATGATACATCACTCAGCTGAGCTCATGGCATCATCGAGCGGCACAGGCTCTGCCACCAGGAAGACATTCTGCTGGTAGTAACCGTAGCTGTTCACACGACCACCACACGTGGTAAGCACCAACCGACGCGGACCAGTGGCGCTGAAATAGTCCTCCGGGAACGCCTGGTGCTCAGCAACCCACATGCCGCTCACGCGCCACGTGGACAGCGATCCATCAAAACCTTTCACCCAGATCAACTCATTCTGAGAGACATCCGTAGCCATGGTGTACAGAGCCCCACGATGACGCTTTGTCCACGCCACATGGGATGCGATGAACGTCGTTCCCTCACCACCCGTCATACTCACTGCGTGTGCTGAGCTTGTTTGTGTTCCAGACTGCACGGTATCGGAAGAAGGGGCAGAAGAAGGCAGAGCAGAAGACTGTGGTGTATCAAACCCCGGACGAACGCCAGTGAGAACTCCAGTATCAGATGCAGTGAGAGGTGCTCCAGCTGAGTACCAGACACCTCGGTGTACGTTGGTTGGTACGTGGATCGTCTGAAGATCGCCATAGTTAGACGCCTCGAACGAATCAGACCCCTGAAGCTCCATGTAGATGCCGGACTCCGGGATGAACACAGATCCAGGAGCCATACGAGCAACCGACATCGTGTCAATCCGGTAATCCTCGGTGTTGATCTCCCACGTGTTCGACCCCTGATCAGAGTCTGCGTTGACAACATCCCACTCGTGAGTGAGCACATCATCAGCAGCCTCGACAGGCTCGGTAGAGACCTCCGCCTCCTGGTATGTCTGAGTCGGCACCGGAAGTTCTTGCTCAACCTGAGCCTCGTCGTATGAGCGATAGATCAGGTAGAGACCGCCACAGACCAGGCTCGTGACAAGAAGCCACACCAGCGCTGTGATAACGCGACGCAACGCACGACGCTTCGCCGGTGGAGCAGATGCCTTGCCTAACTCGCCTGCGTCACTCTCGGCACCGCCAAACACCTCATCGAGACTCGACGGAACGACCAAAGACCCGGCCTTAGACTGAGTCTTGTCAGGGCTAGTCCCATCGCCATTCACAATGTCATCGAAACTAGGCAGAGCAGCGCCTGTGGCGGCAACGGCGTTGTTCTCACTACGCTGCGTTGCCGCCACACCAGACTCAGTCACGATGTCATCATGCGTGTGCTCGCGCGCGCTGTAACGGCGCAAAGCATCATCCCATGGACTCGTAGACGTAGACATCCGGTCACTCTCCGTTCTTCGTGCTGTTCTTGGCAGCACGCTTAGCAGGCTTCGCAGCCTTGCTGGACTGCGCAGCAGACGCCTGAGCGATCGAGTACAGACCCTCACGGTTCAGAGACCGCGAGTACGACGCATCCAAGTACAAGACCGGCATTGCGTCCTCCGTGTTCATCTCCGCCACCTTGCTGAGCAGCAGCGGGTACAGCGCGTTCTTGACGGGGCCAGAGCCTCCGCCAAAGACGAACACGACCTCAGTCGTGGCACCAACGACGCTGAGTACACGACCAAACTGGTCAGACGCAGCTCGGGCGAAAAATTCGATCTCACGATCGACGTAGGCACGCACCTTGTTGTAGAAGTTACGCTTCAAGGCAGACGGCGCATGCTGGAGGAAATCCGCCAGCTGCTTCCGGCTGGTGAAACCAGTGTGGAAGCCTTCCGCGTCCATGGACTCCAACGCACGGGTCAGCACAGTGCCGTATCCTTCACCGAACGTCACAGAGGCGTCTGCGTTGAACTTACCGTTGGTGAACACCGGGAAGTTAATCGTTCCCTCACCAATGTCGATACCGATCGTATTACGGGCTGCGAGAACATCTTCCGCCGTGACACCTTCCAGTGCGAGACCACGAGAACGCACGTCAGCAAGCATCGCTTGCATGAGCGGCACACCCTTCTCCGTGATGGCCCACTGCGCGGATGCGCCTTCGGCCATCACCACCACATCACGGAACGTAATGCGCACCACAACGGGCGTCTCGAAATTGTGCACGGTCACCAGGTGCGTGGCACCCATAAACTCGGCGCTGTAGCTGGTGCGATGACGCATGTACTCATCGATCGGCAGAGCAACAGCGACGCGCGCGTCGACGATGAGCTCCGATACAGGCAGAGCCTTCGCAACAGCCACGTAATCACGCAGCGCCTTCGCAGCGAAGCACCCAAGGATCAGCACCTTGGACAGCTCCTGCTCAGCCTTCGAGCGTCGGCCCACGACGTTAAACTCATCGAACGCACCGTTCGCGGTAAGCGATCGCTTACCGAACAGGTGGCGATACGTGTTGCTCACCATCGGGGACGAGAACGACACATCGAGGTCGTTGTAGAAGTCATCAGCGCATACCTCCGTCGCTTCGACATCGGGCTTCGGCAACGAGTTCGGCCTGGTCATCAGAGCCACGCCACTGGGCAGATCGATCGTGTCGATAACAGGCTTACCGGCCTTGTCGGTGCGCGTCCCCCGCACCAAACCCTTGACGTAGCCGTTACCGACATCGATACCGCCAAGGAGCGTCATCGTGTTCAGGGACGTGGGGATTGCAGAAGAAGCCATAGTATGGGTACTCACTTTCTCTTGTCTTTTTGCACTGTTTTCTCTTTGTTGTGCGTGCTCAACGCAGTGCGCCAAGCACATCTTCCATATCGTTCAGGGGGTTGACGGCATCATCGGAACCGGCAGAATCATCAAGAATCTCAGGCTCATCGGTGACATCCTCATGAGACGCAGGAACCATGAGAAGCTCGTGATCCAGCTCCGGCTTCGGCATCAGTATGCCGATCGACTGAGCAATCGGGTGTCCATCGACAGTCTCAAGCTGCTCGGCCTGGTCTGTAAGCTCTGTTGACTTTGGCGGACGGCCTCGACGCGGTTGCTGCTGAACCGGATAACACGTCGCGTCACGATACCCGTGCCGCTCGATCGCGTCTCGAATCAGACTGCGCACAGATGCGCTGAGATCAGACTGCGCACCGATCCATGCGAGGACCGACTCATCGGCCTCAGGCACCGAGACACGAAAACGCCGAGACTGGGGCCTGGGAACAGTGCCGGTAAAACGTCGTGGCATAAACAGGTTCCTCTCTTATCTGGACTAATAGTGGACCACATAACCAGATGATGAGTGGTTCTTATCTGGTCATCTATAGGCCATCATACACCCATTCGCCTCATACATCAAGCAAAACGGCGCTTACCCGGTCACGTTATGACCAGATAAGCGCCACATATGCAGTACTGGGGCCAGCTATTAGCCAACAATATCCCAAACAGCACGTTGCAGGTCGCTGACAGAGCCGCAGTTACAGATCACGACATCAGCGCGCTGCAACAGGCTGTATGCGTTGGTTTCCGACACGTGATCAGCACCCAGCGCCCCAACGGACGCATCAACCAGTGCTCGATCAAGGGAATCCTGATCCCCTCGCCACACGCCGATGACGATACCTCCGAGATCATGCACGAGGGTGAACTCTTCATCGAAACGGACATCAGTAAGCGCCACGGCTTCACCGCGCGCGAGCTCTTCCTGAACACGCTGGCCGGTCAGGTCCGTCCACGTTCGCTCGCCTAGTGTGCCGCGCACGCAGTCTGTGCCGAGCGTTTGGAGAACAGTACGCACATCGGGCACGAGATCCTTCGCCTTCTCCATACCCAGAGCGTCGACTACCTCATGGTACTTAGCGAAACCGCCACCATAGCGCGGCGTGCCACCAACCGCATGAGCGAGATGGATACCTTCTGGCACCTCAACCCAGACGCCACGCAGATTCATGCTCATCTCTTTGAGCGGATCAGCAAACGCCATACGCTTCCAGCCTCGGGTAATCAGACCCTGCGCAGCAGTGTCTTTGCCCGATCGTTTCAGACCGACGAAACCAACCAACGACGTGGGCACATCGCGACGATCAATCAGAGCAGGAACAGCGTCGGTATCAGGCATCATAATCACAGGGGCAGTCATAAGTGGGACCTCTTTCTTGGTCGATTCTACTGGTACACGAGCCATTCTATCACAGCGCAGATGCTGTAGATACACGTGACCCCCGCAGCAGCATCAAGCTACCACGGGGGCCACGTACTGATCACCTTCTTGAGAGTCAGTGATCATACTAGCACATCAGTGCTTCGCAGCAACATGGGCCTTCCGACGAGCGAACCAGGTAGCACCGCCACCCAGACCGATCGCAGCCATCAGAGTGCCCAGAGCAGCCATCAGGCCGGTGTTCGCACCCGCGACCTCACCGGTCACAGCGCCCTTCGGAGCAGGCGTAGCCGGGGAATCCACCTTCGCGTGCCAATCATCGGAATCAGTAACCTTCTTGCCGTTGTGGATGGACTCACCAACCACGGTAGCCGTGTCACTGTGCAGCGTGCCCTCTTCAACGCCGGTCAGGGTACCAACACAAGACACAGACTGACCGACCTTCAGGGTACCGATCTTGTCGCCAGCAACCTTGACAGTCTGCGCAGTCGCGCCACCGGTC
This sequence comes from uncultured Actinomyces sp., assembly GCA_938028585.1. Classification (GTDB taxonomy): domain Bacteria; phylum Actinomycetota; class Actinomycetes; order Actinomycetales; family Actinomycetaceae; genus Pauljensenia. The sequence continues at coordinate 10,127 of CALIZH010000027.1, forward strand.
ACACCGGCATTCGCCGGATCAGCAGCAGCCTGCTCAGCAGGGATCTCACAGACAATACCGGTGACGTTACCGGTGGTGCCCTCATGAGTCGCATCGGTAAGCGAAACGTTCACGAGGTCAGCCTCACCGGTGTTTGTCACCAGGAAGCCAATCTGAGTCTCGGCACCCTTACCCTGGGCAGACTTCAGCGTCAGAGCGTTATCGGCCTCGTCACGGTCACCAGCCTCCAGGCCCTCGTCCAGCGTGAACTTCTCCACGTCGATCGCGGGCTTGGGAGTCACCGTGAAGATCGGCGGCTCATTGGTGGCCTTAGACTCATTGTTCCAGGTGACGGAGCCCTTGTTAATAAGCTGCTTGTTCTCGCCGTCCGTATCGTAGTCACGACGGAACTGACCGGAAATAACCAGCTTAACCTCACCGGGCTCAGTCAGACGCGCAGTCTTGACCAGGAACTCAGGCTTCGCCTCCGCGGTCGTCACACCCTTCGCAGTGTCGTTAGTGATCTCGAACAGATCGGTCACGTCCTGACCCTGGAAGTAGACCTTCGGAGCACCGTCCATCGTGACGTAGGTCAGGCCATCCGACCAGTCATCAGTGATGCTGTACTCTTCGAGGCCGTACTGCAAGAACGCAGCGATGTGATCGTTGACAACAGCGCTGACCTTGTCACCGGGCAGGAAGGTCTTCTGGTCCACGCCTTTCTGGTTCGTGCGCTCGGGATCAGCAGTCGTACGCGCCTCGGCCTCATCGGCAGTCCAGACCTTATCGGGATCCGGGGTCACCTTGCCGGTCTCAGCAGAGTTACCGACGAGGCAGTGATCCTGAGACTCGGTGTAGCAGACCTTGGAGTCATCCGGGATACGGTAGTCAGCGCCGGTCGCCTTCGTGTAGGTCGGAACCATGAGGGTGTAGTTACCCTGGTCCACGATGTCCTTGACGGTACCGGAGATAACAACCTTGCCCTCGACGGAACGATCGATCGTCACATCGGCCTTCACACGCTGGCCATTTGGGCCAAGCATCTGAACACGATCCGGGTTGTCGGTCCCCTTATCACCGATCACGACATCAGCCGTGTTCACCGTATCGGTGATGGTGAGCTGCGAAGCGTAGCCGTTAGAATGCGCCGTAATGTTCGCGTTGTAGAACATATTGGCGGCGAGCACGTCCTTCTCAGTCAAACCAGAACTGGTTTCACCGTTGGTCAGAACCTTGACAGGATTCTTGGGCTTGACCGTCCAGGACTCAGAAGCCTCACGATCGGCGGTGTCCACCGCTTCGTTCATGTTGCCCTGCTTGGCAACCTTCACGTCGAACCAGAAGCTCTTGCCCTCGCCCGTAGCAGGCCAGGAGGTCCAGCCGAAATCAGCCGGGGTAAACTCAGGCGACTTCGTATCCCCGTTGTTGGCGATCGACGCAGTCTTGGTGACAGACTTGTTGCCCTCGGGGCCTTCGTAGGTCAGAACAACCTCGGCGTCGACGTTTTCATCCACGCCCTTGCCACCACGCGATGCGTGGATCGTGTCGTAGACAGGCACAGTGCTGCCAGCCTCAGTCACAGTCGACGCATGGTCGGTCGTGACCGTCAGGTCATAGGTGGGCGGCGGAGGCGGAGCGGAGATGCCCACAGGCTCTTCGCTGTTGACGGCTACACAGACAGTACTGACATACGGCGCACCGTAGGCGTTGCCATCGTTGGGCAGGCCAGATACCTTACCAACACCGGTCTGAGCAAGGTTGTAGATGAAACCTGCGATCTCAGCCGAACGGTTGTACATGCCGGGGTAGCCATCCGTCCGCCATTCTTCGGCCTTGTCGTAGAACCACTGAGAAGCGCGCGCAGCAGCGCCACCGTTGTTGCCGTCGTTGATGGCATACATGATGCCAACCACGCGGGCCGTGACGTTGGATCCACCAGCAGCCTGGCCACGAGAGATAGCCTCGTTCAGAGCCTCGCCACACGAGGTCTGGAACTGGTTGGCCATGTAGGTACCGGAGATACCGGCTTTATCCATGAACCAGTTGATGCTGTCTTGTCCCCAGCCCTGGGAAACAAGAGCCTGGCCACCCTGCGGGTTGGCAACAGCGTCATCGAAGAACGCGTAACGGATGCCGAGATTGCCCGCCGCGCCGAGATTACCACCAGCGGTACCACCGGAACCGCCGTTATCAGCGAACGCGGGATTTGCACCCACGAGGGCAGCACCAGCAAACGCCATCAACGCGGCAGTAGCAACAGCCTTGCGACCCTTGTGCTTAGTCGTACGAGAATTCATCGTACCTCGCTTTCTGTTGTTGTTGAGCTAAAAACAGACCTGCTGCTGAGCGACGCCTGACCACAGGCGTCACTACAGCCTTCTCGCAACAGGTCAACGCATGATGCACGGTTGACTGGGACGATCGCACAGTCTGAGCCTGAGAAGGCAGTAACTACAGTAGCACACGTATACGCAGTAACGCGACAAATCGGCTCGATTACCAGTATATCGTGCGTCTCTCTCAGGTTTTTACTCTTTCTTTAGAAGATTGAATAAGGCGCTGCAAGCAGCGCCGATAAACAGATTGATCACTTTCCCTGGTTCTATGTCTGTGCTGCGTTTGTGCAGTGTTGATTGTGACCAGCTGGAAACAGAAGCTCATATACAAGGAGAACATCATGGACATCTGCTGCACCGAATGCGGTATCACCGTCTGGGCCAACATGACCGACAAGAGCATCAAGTACCTGGGCCTCACCGAGGCCGTGTACTGCGATGCTTGCGCGAACGACTAAGCAGAGACACAACGATCATGCATACGCTTAACCTCTCCTACATCATCCGATTCACTCTGGCAATTATCGCGTCATCGATAGCTGGATTCTTGATCGGATCGACCGTCGATGATGACTACATGGCGACCACACTGGCTCTTGTCAGCATCGTTGTTATCGCAGCTGTCATCCTTGCGCCCCTTGAAACACACTCCCTCCCCAACAAGAAAGAACAGGACTGAACATCATGGAAAAGAAAGAACCCGTTCTCGCCCGAATCGACAAGGCTGCGCGAGAACTGCTCTATGATCAGCCTGACGGCATCATCCCTGTATCAGGAAACTTCACCATCGTCTGCTGTACGCATCTGCATCTGGGTGGCAAATACGAATACGAGGTCTACTCTTACAGGACTGTCGTCGCATACGTTTCGTTCTCCGCCCCTCACACACGTCCAGTTGTTCGCATCTGCAACGACGCATTCGACCACACTCGCACCACGTCGAAGCATATCCACCGTTTCATCACCGCGCTGATGGAACATCGTCGTATTGACTGGGACAAGCTGAAGCGGCTGTGTGAAGAGAGCAAGGCAGACGGAACAGAAACCGTCATTGTGCCCACTCTCTAAGGACACTGATGACCGTAGTAGATACTGTCTTTTTCTACCTCATTGCTGCGTGGTACGTGATCGAAGCAATCTCTGCTGTATCGCTCATCGCGGCCACCGTCACATACATCATTTACCCTCCCTCACAATCACACAAACACTGAAAGAAGATCATCATGGGAAACCGCTCCAACCTCATCGTTATCACTGATCGCGTTCAGATCGAGCACGTTATCAACAACACCAAGCTCTGGGATCGCGATCGCGAGATCACCCCCGATGAGCAGCTGCTGCCGCACAGCCTCGATCTGGTGACCAGCGTTGTCATGTACTCCCACTGGGGAGGCATGGGCGCTGTACTGGACGCGCTGCGTGCGTGCTACAAGTACGGTCTTCAGCGTAAGTCGCAAGAATCCTACTTCGTGCGCATCCTCGCGCGTGCCTTCACAGCAGGCGACAATGAAGACACCGGCTCGGGAATCAAGCCGGTGTCTTTTGTTGCAGCGCATGATGCGCCTCTCTTCACCTCCACCGAGCAAGTCATGTCACTCCTTGTGGACAGCAACTACCCGGTTGTTCCGGTCATCGACCTCACGGCTCAGGAGATTTACCTCTTCGAGGACAACTTCTTCGGCAGCGGAGAGGGTTCCCGTGGGGAGGCTTACCCGCTCGACAAGAACGGTCTCACGATGATCGCGCATCAGCTCACCAAGCTGATGCAGGACTGAAACCAACCATCATCCATACACACAAAGAAAAGAGAAACAACCATGGGACTTGATATGTACCTGTCATACCGTCGCAACCTGGACGGTATTCCCGAGACTATCCAGGTTGCGATGCGCAAGCAGGCATTCATTGATACCTGGCCGCACCTTGCCAAGTATTACATCAAGGACAACAAGCTCGACGCTGTCATCAACGAAGACATCGAAGCAGGCAAGCCTTACGAAGAGCAAATCATGTACTGACGCAAGGCCAATGCGATCCATAAGTTCTTCGTCGACAACTGTGCCAATAGTGTCGATGACTGCGAGCCTGTTCAGGTCACGATCGATGCTCTGAAGGATCTCGTCGAACGCTGCGAAGAGATTCTCAAGAGTGTCAAGAGTGGCCCCGATGACGATGAACTGATCATCGACGCAGATATTGCAGATGAACTCCTGCCTGCGCAGTCCGGCTTCTTCTTCGGTTCCACCGATTACGATGACTGGTACATCGAAGATCTCAAGGAGACCGTCAAGGCTCTCAAGCCTATCGTTGAGCACGCAGAGCTCTACACCGATCCGATCATCTACGAAGCATCGTGGTGATCGCAGTCTGATCTCACGCCAGCCCCTTCAGCGCATAGAAACACTGTGCGTTGAAGGGGTTTGTTCTCTTCTCTTCTTTTCTCTATGTCTATAGGATATCTTCGATGTCCCGATCACAGGATTGATAGAAATTCTCTCTCATCTTCCATCCTCTCTCCAACTTTTCACGCAAAGGAGGCCCAATCATGGGTCTGAGCATGATGTTCTACTACCGCCGTAACCTGGACGGTATTCCCGAGACGATTCAGCGCGCGATGCACAAGCAGGCGATGCGCGACGCATACCCGCATATGTTCTCCGATGAGGATCTGAGTGAGATCGTCGACAAGAAGATCCAGAACGGCGAACCCTACGAGGAAGAGCTTCTCTACCTGCGTAACGCACACGCGATCCACGAGTACCTCGTCAAGCACCTCGCAGATGGCGTCGACAACGCGGATTTCGGTCCCTACGAGGTTCCTATCGATTTCATTAAGAGGTTGGTGATCAGGGGCAGGTACATCAGCAAGTACCGCATCACCCCTGCTAACTACCCGTACCCGAAGCTGCTCATCGAACAGTGGGAGAAGATCGTCGAGGTCTTCAGTCCTATTATTGAGAACCCGGAACTCTACCCGAACCCGGTCATCTACGAAGGCACGTGGTGACAACCCCGCACAACCCCTCCAATGCATGGAATTCCTGTGCACTGGAGGGGTTGCTTCTTTTCTTGAATATATCTAGAGCATCTAATGATGCTCCGATAATCACACTGAGAAGAATTCTCCTACTGATACTCATACAAAAACAGAAAGGTGCATCGTCATGCACGCTATCAGGATGCAGACCGAAATCGGTCGCGAGATCTCCGAAACCGGTCTTGTCCCCCAGTTTGTTTACCTCGGTCAGTTCTGGGACGACGACAAGCCCCTCTTCGAGAATGTCGACATTGATCCAGAAGGTCTCGAAGAACTGCCTGACGGCACCATTCTTCGCATCAACCGCACAACCTTCGATCAGAACCCGTTGTACTTCCGCAAGGAGCCCAGCAACACGGGCGATCCGTGGGTGAAGCTGGATCGAGAAGGCGAAGAATATCCTCGTATCGATCGCTCGGGTTTCTCCAGCCGATGGTCCGGTTTCGAGCACGCATCTGAGCTCATGATCATCTACGTACCGGAAAGCTAAGAATCATGGCATACCAGAAGATCAACCTCAACACTCTGCCGATCGGCACGGTCATCGATGTCATGCACATTGATGACACCGGATCGTACGTCGTCACACTGGGCAAGAAGCTCGATAAGAAATGGCATCGTCACGGAGACGGTGCTGTCACCGCTCCAGGTGATCGCCGGTGACAATGACAATGAACTTTACTTCGACGTAAGACGTATCATCGATATGGACTGGAATGACGCCACACACGAAGTACACACAGAGTTCGTTCCAAGACATAGGCTACGTGGCCTCGATCGTACGCTCCTGACCATCCTCACGAAGGAAACCATCAAGGAGGACCTGGGACCGAGCAGATCAACACTGCTGTCGGTATCTGTACTCCTGGGTCATTACCACACCGAGTACCACACTCGGTACATTCCGTTGGAATGGAACCTCGATCTCATCAAAACGAAGATCTACGATCAGCGCGAGTATCACCTCACGGGTGGCGCTGCTATCGCTACGCTACGCGCGCTCACCATCCAACTCGGTGTCCCACTCGCAATCGAGAACAAGTACATCGACAAGAGCGTTATCGATGAGATGCATACCTACGGCATGCCACAGAGCCAGGAAATATCCTTCCTGCGTCTCGGTCTGGATCACCTCATGGAGATGGTCAAGGAACGCCGAACCAAGCAACCCAAACGACATCACTGACTAACAAGAAAGAAGGTTTACCTATATGGAACTTGCACCCAACCCGGAGCGACTCGACTTCGCAAAGGACATCAACAACATCAACCGAACTACGTCGGACATGATCTTCTCTGCATTAAAGCTCATCCCCCGCAACGGTCAGAGGATCCACGACCTTCTCTACAAGGCAACGTCGCTTGACTGGACGGACGAGACACATACGCTTAACGCAACGTATGTGCCGAGCCCGAACAACAAGCATGGTAACGATGAGTACACGACGCTGAGCATCCTCGTTCAACTCGCCGAAAAGACATCTGTGGAAGTCACAGTTGATCTCATCCATCGGCACAAAAAGTACGTCCACTACGTACCAACCGACTGGAACATCACCATCATCCACAGGGGGCATCCCATCCGTGGTTTCGAACCCACGTGGGGCATTACGGCAGTCGTGCTTCGACAGTTGATCATGCAATACAAGATTGCTCTCGAAATTGCCGCAAATAAGGCTAAGGGTTGCTATCGCCCCGAGTACCACGACTACACCAAAAAGAACTCAGCTCGATGGGAAGAAGAACTCTGGACCAAGTGGGGCTTAATCCATCTCATCGAGTATGTCATCTATCCGGCCTATGATCCAAGCTACCCAGGTCCACAGCTCATCATCCAACTCTAAGCACAGGCACACAGAAAGGAGCACCCACCATCATGAATGGAGCACAACTTGTTTACCTCCGAGATCTCTCGGATGTCCCGCCTGACGCGCAGATGGAACTGCGCAACTTCGCACTTCAGCACATGTATCCGTCAATGGCTGCTCATATTGCCGCGTCCATGATGCTCGGTGACATGCGTGACATCATTACGCAGTTCCCCTACGAGGAACTGCTCATGCAATGGAGCGAGGCGGAAGCCCAGATCCTCTACGACTTCTTCAAGTGCAGCGTCAAGGAATATGACGACGACCCGGATTCGATCGACTTCTACGATGGTTACATCATCAATGACTTCGGCCAGCTCGATGACCTTGCCTCCCGATGCCACATGATGCTTGGTGTTCTGAACTCGTCGAAGCGACACATGGATCCCGAGGACTGGAGTTCGTATGTCATCCGTGAAGCCATCAATCAGCAACTACCCGTTCCCTACGAAATGCTCAATCAGGTTGACTTCGTTGGCTACGAGATGTTCCTGCATCGCACGATCGATGCGGTGAAGCCGATCATCAAGCTCGATCGCTTGTACCCGGATCCGATCGCATTCCGCCTCATGTGGTGAGAACTGATCAAGGGGAGCATAGAGCCGGAGAGAGGGAAGGGCGGTATTTATCCGCCCTTCCCTCTCTCATATACACAACACAAGGACAAAACAAGAAGGGACAAATCAATGAACCTCGAAGAAATGACTATCCAATACCAAAAGGCTTGCGCCAAGGCCGTCACTGAAGCCATCCATCAGGTGGTATCCCAACACGATGTCACAGACCTCGTTGAACAGGGCTTCAACGTGGCAACCTACTTGTACGAAGGCACAGACTTCTGCATTTGTGTCGAGGTAGGTAAAGACAACTACTGGGGTATAGAAAAGCCCTACACTGATGTATCGGATCTCAACGAGGCACTTCAGGAGGCCCTTGATAACCTCGGTTGGGAGGTCGTGCTCAACGCTATGTTCACTGAAGACATCCAATCGACCAGCCAGATTATCTTCTGGGCACTCGCGTAACTAACTCTTACCACAGACAGAAACATCATCATGGAAACAGAACCGTTCCCCGGAGCAACATTCACTCCTAACCCTGGATCCGAGCCTCGTGACGAGAAGAGCCGACGTTATTGGATGGACTGGTCACATATCCAGTTCGCCATGTTCCACACGAAGATCCAGCACTCGGATCACACCGAGTACCAGCACTACGAGAATCGTTGTAGCTCTCTGCTCGTCTACAAGGATCACGCAGAACTGCGCATTCCCCAGGGTCTTGTTCGTTATGACCTTAACCCGGAATTCATTGAGAAGCTCAATTGGATTGATTGGGAAGCAACAAAGGCAGCTCGCGGGGAAAAGATTAAGCAGATCATTGATCAGATGGCCAAGCAGCAGAAGCAGCCGGTTGCTGATCTGTCGCAGCTCAAGATTGGCAGCGTCCTGCTCACCGGTAAGCCCACGTACGGATACGATCATTACAGCTTCCATCGAGAAGACGCAATCGTCTTGGGTGTCACCGGATACCGCGTGTGCGATGACTGGATCGAATGCATCGGCTTTGAGAACTTCTTCCCAGGGGAATCCTGGGGGACACACTTCTCTGGCTGGGGCGGTATGTCTGGTGGTTACACCCGTGGTAACACATACAACGACATCGGAACTCTCCAGAAGCACGCGAATCTGTACCTCATCCAGGAAGGCACCGGCAAGACCTGGGCAGAGTACAACTACGAGCATGATCCCTACGTCCCGCGTGACGTGCTCTCACGAGCCCGTGCAACGAAGAACATGGTTGATGACTACCTGCGTGGCGTCGGCATGCCACGCAACAACCGCCGTGTCGAGCAAATGCTCGGCATTGGATACTGACCGGACATCACAAGACAAGACAAGGCAGGAAACATGCTGAACGCAATCACAGGTTGGATCCTTGGTGACCCTCATCAAACCAGGCATCTCGATCCGGCTGAGGCAGGCACGCTTACCATCACGAAGCAGGACATGATCTGCATCGCCAAGTCAGTGCTCGTTGCAAGCGCGATCATGGCGATCGTCATGACGCCTGTTGTTCTCAACCTGACGCTATCAATCTAAATCACAACACAGAAAAGGAGGCAACACCATGGGAGTATTCGGCCTTCTCGCCCTCCAGCGAGTAGACGAACTTGAAGAAGAGCTTAATCGACTCAAGAAGGAACAGGGGCTGACTGATCAGTCTGAGCATGATACCGACGAGATGCAGATCGCGGAGAATGACCTGAAGGCACTCTTCGCTACGATCGCCTGTGTGGTCGGCGTTGCGCTCATCGCGGGCGTTAGCCTGGTGCTATGGCTCATGCTCCATTAACAAGCTCGCTGACTCGCTACCGCACCACTCTCTACCCTCTGCTCTCACGCTCTATCACCAGAAAGGTCACGCAACCATGACTGCACCTGCTCACCCTCTCCTTCACAGGATCCTCTCTACGACAAACACCCCTTGGAACGACTGGACCTCATGTCTCGTCTACCACCACAAGGCCGTCGACGAGATGTCTGATTGGATGGAGCGAATGCATCGCTTTGAAGTGATCATGCTGGACCACATCTACCCTCAGGTTGCTGAGATTGCTCGTAGCGATACTGAATTCGAGCAGATGATCAATAAAGTGGAACTCAGCGTTCGAGATATGGCCATCGCAGATAAGCATAATCGTATTCGCTGCGAAAAGATCATCATTGCATGGGACAAACTATCTGGGCTTGTCCGAGAAACTCTCAGCAAGAAGCCCACACGAGAGCAGATCGATGCGCTTCTTGATCGATGCTATGAGATGAGGGACGATACATCGCTTGATCACAAAACTCGACAGGAAGCACGAAACACGACCTACGCACTGAACAGGGTGCTGTGGGATTGGAATCTCTCTGAGACGATCACGCCTCTCAGGTTCTACCCGAACCGAGATCCTCGCTTCGATCGCTACAAGATCTCGATCTGAGTAACAGCCCCTCTGGGACAGTATGTGATCCACGCGATCGCAGGTACGTCCCAGAGGGGTTAGTTTTCTAGTCTCTCGTCCACACATCTGTGTACTTGTGACAGGGCGTTGTTCAACGCCCCGAATCTTGAACTGATAGAACTCTCTTTCTATCCCACATTCTCTTCTCTCACAAAACGTCGCTGCATGCGATAGCTCAAACCCTGAGGCCATCAAGGATCTTCGTGATTCCAACGTTATGTACTGGGGCGACGATCCCATCGAACTCTGAATCCAACCACACAACCCCAACAACCCATACATTCCCACATATATAGAAGGAGTTTGCGATGCCCCGTCGCAACAAGCGTTCCAACGATTACTACAGCCCCGATAGCTTCGCTGATGGCTTCGATGCTCTGGACGCCCTGTCTCTGAGTAGCCCTACTCGCGCAACCATGATCGGTTGCACGTGTCCCCACGGCCCTGGTGGCCGTGATTGCACGTGTTGTGGCGATGCACCGGGCAAGCCCAGGACTGCTGCTCGTCGCGCTAAGAAGCGCAGCAAGCGACAGGAACTCAGGTCCTCGCTCAAGGGCTACTACCGTAGTGCTCGCGAGTACTACGAGTACGCAGACTGAACAGCCACAACAACACAGTAGCTCCCCTACCCCTACCCTCTCTCAGAGCAGTGTGGCGACACACGCTCAACAGAGAACGAGGCGGGGTGGGGGAGCTATTTTTTCAACCATATCTTCTGTCCCTTATATATAGGACATCTTCGATGTCCCGATAACAGAATTGATAGAGCTTCTCTAGCTCACACTCTCATCTCTCTTAAGAAAGAACACAACCATGCTGAACCACGTGAACAACATGAACCACGAAGCAGCGCACCTGATGATCCAGGCTCTGTCCATGACGGACGAAGGCCACAAGCTCGTCAAGGCGCTTGAAGACATCCGTTACTACCACCGGGCAGCAGATGTCTACGACCTCGGCTACGGTGGTATTCTCGTCGAAGCTTTTCCTGGCGAGTGCCGCCCCGTGGCATGCACTGTCGATTCTCTCACGCAGATGGCAGTCACGGCACCTGTGGATCAGGTCAACTTGCCTGGTCTCACCAAGGACAAGTGGGCACACAAGAAGGCAGCTGAAGCTGATGCGGAGCGCCGAGACACATCATGGGATTTCCCGTCGCTCATCATGCCGGGTTACATCCAGGACTGCGCAACAGTGTACGGCGTGAACATCAACAGGATTGACTGCTTGGATGTGTGGCCCACCCCGTTTGAGGACTGCACGCCGGAGACCATCTGCGATGAGAAGTCGTGGAGTTACAGGGAACCGGCTGTGTTGCGCGCCGCATGCCAGACCATGAGCGAGCTCAGGCACTGGGAGTACTTCGATAAGTGCTCGCCGTTGCAGTGCGCGAAGCACTTGTTCGCAAACGACTTCCGTCCTGTCGATCTGTGATCTAGGCACAGAAACGCGACGATACAGATAGCCCCTCTGGGACGTAGCCTTGCCAATAGGCAAGAGCGCTGTCTCAGAGGGGCTATGTTTTCAGTAGTTGGCCATATAGTCGACTTCGGTAATCACATCATCAGGGATAGCATCAATCCTGAGCCGATAAGCTTCATTCAAACGTGGGTTGTAAATACCCACATAACGAATACTCTGGAACTGCCATGCACGAGGCGAATGAATACCCATATGCCAATATGTAAGCAACTGAAGAATATACTCCTTCGGTAGACGCGCTTCCGATGTCTCAAAATACCAAAAAGTATCAAATATCATGAAGTCTTCATCATTGATACCGACAGTGCCCAACAGCTCATTCGCAAGTGCGAACTTCTCCGGTCGCGTTGAACCACGAGGCGTGAAGAAACAACATGAACGTTCGACCATCGTCCTCACGTTCTCGATCGTCGCCCCATCAGGGCTAATCCCCTTAACGAATTGATAACCCACTACACCAAAAGGATCACTACAAACACCGCTAAACCCAGACAACTTCACGGCGTTGATAATAGATTTATCGTCCAGACCTTCAATGCCGACCATAACGAGGACCGCGTCTTTGGCGAGTACAACGTTTTCGACGGGGGCCGCGACGGCATCTACAACGCCCTCGCCGCCGAGTGTGAGTCGCAGGGCCTGACCGACGGCTACGCCGACATCTGGGAGACGCTGACCGTCCTCAAGGAGATCGGTGGCAACGTCGAGAAGTTCCTCGACTGACCCTCTCATCCCCCCCCTTAACCACACTGTAACCCCACCTAAGCTCACGCCCTAAACCCTCCCTTCTCTCTCCTAGTCCTCCAACCCTAATCTCACTTTTCCTCTCTCTAAACCCTGAAAGCCCCTGCGGGCGTCAACGCTGCGTCATTAAGACTGAGCAGCGAAGACCCGCAGGGGCTTTCTTTTTCCAAGGCTCCCACTCGCAAAGCTCGTGGCTCAGCAATCAGGCGATCACCAGAACCACCAGCTGGTGATCCACGAGCAGAAGTCGTTCCACACAACGACGATCGGGCGATACCACGAGGTCATACCCGTGTTCGCCAAACGATCAGTGCGAGGCTTCTGTGGTTTCTGAGGCTGAGCGGGCTGCTCAGGCTGAGTAGTCTGCTCGGGTTGTTCAGACTGCGCAGGCTGAGAAGGGACAGCCGGGGCAGGAGAAGGCTGAGGCTGTGCTGGTTGTGGCTTAGCCGGGGCAGGCGTCGGCTTGGCAGGAACAGCAGGCGCAGGCTGCTCAGGTGCCGGAGTCACGGGATCAGCAGGTTGAGCAGGCTGCTCGGGCTGAGCCGGGTTCTCAGGCTGGGCTGGAGTCTCGGGTGCAGGTGCCGGGGTCGGCTCGGCGGGCTGAGAGGGTTGCTCAGGAGAGGGGACCGGAGTCGGATCAACAGGCTGAGCAGGCTGATCCGCATCAGTCTTGGGCTCGTACACTCGCACATAGTCGACATACATGGTCGAGCCCGCCGCCCCATCTACACCAGTGCCCTTGTAATCATCAGCGAACTTGGTCGCGTCGACGTAGGTCTTATCCGACCAATCCTTGGCGTTGGTGAGATAGTTGCCACCCACCATCTGGTTCAGCTTCAGGGTGAAGTTGTTCTCAGGGTCGGCGAACGGGTTCGGACCTTTGATGTCACTCATCTTCACGCGGTGTGTGAGCTGCCCATCGAAGTAGAACTCGATCGCGTCAGCGCTCTTCAACACACCGTAGGTATGGAACTCGCTCTGCGACGTAGCCGTATCACCGTGCATCATGCCCTGATGCTGCTCAGTCTTCTTGGGGTTACTGACCCGAGGCGAATGGACATTGCTCATGAGGTACGTCGGGTCGTAGCCCTTGGACTCGAACACGTCAATTTCACCGTTACCAGGCCATCCGCCCAGCTTTTCATCAGTACCGGTGGCCCAGAAGGACGACCAAGAAGAACGCGCAGTCGGAAGCTTGATGCGCGCCTCAGCATAGAAGCCACTGGCAGGCGCAGCATACTTCGTAGTGATCATGCCGGACGTGAACGGCGCATCATAAGTAGTATTGCCGCTCTTACATGTTCGTGGGATCTGGGTACCGTCAGACTTATTCGTCTTCGTCGGAGAGTAGCGCGCCGTCAGGTTCAGATAACCATCTCGCACAGAGACGTTATCTGGAGAGTCTGTGTACTGCGCTTGCGATCGCTGACCCGGATCGAAGCAGCCATACTGATAGCCCCACTTAGAGGTATCGAGGGGACCGTTGAACTCATCGTTGAAGGTGAGCTTGTAGCCACTTGCGACGGCGGTGGGCAAACCGGCAGCGCTCGCAGTGCTTGCCGTGCTCTCTACCCCCTCTACTCCAGTAGGCACGGCAGTCGCAGCAGACATGGGCATCACTGCAACAGATGCGCCCATCGCTACAGTCAGAGCTGCCATCACAGGCAGCTTGCTCAAGCCAGATCGCTGAGATCGGGCAGATTGACGAGGGATCTTCATAGAGATCGCACCTCTCTTTCGGTCTTGTTGTTCTTGTTGTGGATAATCTGGCCTACGTAACACGCACCGAAAACCATGCAAATAGCACAGATGGTCAGTGCATATAGGCCCACGGCATTATACCGTATTATGCCGTGCAGCCGAAGCAGAAATCACATACATATTGACCACAACAGCAGCACGCAAACCCCCGGACACAGGCTCCTGTGTCCGGGGGTTTTTCATTTGGCGCTGTCAGTGCTGTTGGCACTGTCTTGATCGCTAGAGCCACGCTGCAACAGTGCTGGATCATTCGTGGTCACGAAAGCGCCAGCAAAGACACCCACTCTGTCCTGTACTACTAGGCTTTTCCTGACCCGGAAAGCGCCATACACAGGCGCTTCTTTGGCCCATCATTGGCCTGTCTTCAGCCCATTATCGAACCATCATTGATCCTGGCTCTTACATGCGCCAATACAGGGCCGTTATAGGGCCAACAAAGAACCAGGTAACGACCATGGGGTACCACTGGCCATAATGCGCCCATCAAAGCGCCTTTATCTGGCCATCATTGGACCAGATAAAGACCAGCTACCTACTCCGGCGCTTATCGGGTATTACAGTGGCCCCAAACTGGTCACCATTGGCCGTTTATTAACCATTATCTGGTCACCATTGCACCAGCTACTACCTGTTGCAGGCGTCCAGGCGCACAGCTATGTTGCATCACAGCCCCGGTTGCAGCTCTGCATTTACGCAGTCATCAACCGGGGCTTAGAGGGCTACAAGACCAGTAGATTCAGCATAACTATGCATCACGACGTTTATTTAGGCAGTATCGACCGATGGCAACAACGCGGCTTACAACAGCGTCGCAATACACGCTACAACGCTGTTACTGAGTTGTTACTGTGCTGTCACAGCGTTGTTTCAAGACGCTTATACGAGGCACAGAACAAATAGGTTCTCAGCCTCTACGTAACATGCTAGAAGCGCGCTACAAAACCCTGCTACGCAAGCTATTACTACGTTGTTACAAGCGACTTGTTGCTGCCCTGTTTCTTTCTGTTGTTACCCCATCTGAGACACGTTGAAACGCCAATAGTCTCAGATGGGAAATAGGCAGGCATACAACAATGACGTAACAACATGGTTTTCACACATGTAACAGGGCTCTGTATCACGGTCGTTATAGCCCTGTTACATGTGGCAGTAATATACCACCGGATAACTAGATATAAAAGGCTATGAAACACCGGCTGCTTCACATGCAATAAAGCATGTGTATCAGCCGGTGTTACGCGTTATCCGGTGGACTGTTAATGGAGGCTTCGCCGACATGTTTCTGTGCTCTTCAAACAGGTATTGAAACAAGCGTTCTCAGACACCAGATGGAACTCCATCTGGTGTACTACCCAGCAGCTGTTGCAACAGCTGCTGCCTCTACTTCTCAGAGCACAGAAACAAACGGCCCTAAGCCAGTCTGTTGTAACCCGCATGCGGTGCCACAACAGCCTGTCTCAGGGCCTGACAGTGAGTCAACGGAGCCCGGTTACACCGGTCTCCTTAACGGCGTTTACGGGCCGTTTCACGACCCGGCAAGACGGGGGTCACAACAGTGTGCCAAACCTGCGCTCGCTCGGTTCGTCACCCTGTTACAGCGGCTTGTGCCGCATGGTGAGACCACGGTGCCAAGCAAGCTCGGACCATGGTCTCACCTAAACCCCGTCTTAACAGGGAAAACAGGCAACCGTGGTACCACGTCTCGGAGGCGGTACCGCCTCAACGACCCGTGGTCCCACCGGGGGTGGTACCGCCTGTTTTCCCCTTCGTTACGCCACTTTGCCCACCTTACGCTCCCTAATGGTCGCTGGCGGTGGATCAGGTAAAAAAGGGCATAAGAGGGGCTGGCTCAGTCGTACGCTACGCGTACTCCTTCGGTCGGCATAGCCGACAGCCCTTCGGTGACCGTCCTCGCTACGCTGCGGGTGTCACCTCACCCCTGCGTCGCGTTGCTCCTTGGGGCTCTTACTGCGCCTGTTTCGCTATCGCTTCACAGGCTTGCCCTCCACAGCCCCACTGGGGCTGTCTCGGGTGCCCTCTGCGCGTCGTTTCACGACGCTTGAAATACGGCACAGACGCATTGTTGATGCATCTGTGCCATCGGGTCTTCGCGATGAGTCCCGTGTCCCAAGGCGATGGGAAACAAATCATCGACCCTGATTGACGATTCACAAGTCGATGACTATAAACCACCTTGGTCGTATATGTCGCTGAGGGAGACACAAAATAAAATCACACCTGCCTCATCAACATATACGATTCACGGTCTCATCACTCAGACCCTGAAAAACACCTGTTGCTCGTCAATCAACTCTTACGTTTTTGATGCTTCGCGCAAAACCTCCAAAAACGTAAGAGTTGTACATAATGGAGAGCAACAGGATTCGGTAACGGCACATCCACAGGCTGTACCGAGTGTCACTGCGGTCACCACAGGTTCCATCACAGAAAACACAGTGACTGGTAATACAGGGGTGGATACACCCCGCATATCAGCGCTATTCATGGGGTTATTAACATCTGTCTCACGAACAGATAAACAGATATGCACACCCACTGAGCAACTAATACGAAGTGTACAGTGGGTGACAACAACCCCATGCAAGCAATAATCAACAAGGCTCCTATCCGACATGACGCGAACACGCCCCACTGAGACTCTCACAAGTCTCAGCACAAAACGCATAACCAGTCGGATCATGAGAAACCACTGGATCGCATGTGGAACAACCCACCCCTGCCTCGGGCTGTCTGTTCCACATGCTCCGATACATCGAGTGCCACCACAGGTGGCACCGGGCTTTTCATCGAAAGATGGAAATCATTTTAAAAATGATTCCTGCAATCATTTCGTTCCAACAGATCAGCTCGCCGCTGGCGAGCCGAGCAGTTGAGAAGAGTCTTATCGTGGCCAATACATGGCCAGATAAGAGCCATGAAAAACGACAGACAGGAGCCATCTATATGACCGACACCGACAACACGATCACTATCGCTGTTGCGACCGAGCCCAACACGAAGGTGTTCCAGCTCGGAGAGACTGTAGCGGAGACCATCGCGCGGATGAATCTTGCGCTTCTCCCACACGTCGCCAACGACATCCCGCAGTCGATCAACAATGATGACGACATCAGTACCATCATCGACATCCCCCATGTCGAGGTCAATGTCGTCACGAACAACGCCTACCTGAATGGTTGGCTCAAGAAGAACGGCTACAGCGCCCGCCTCGTTGACGATGAGGGCATTCTCAATGTCCTTGAAAACGAGGACATCATGACAACGATCGTCGTCCCAGCTGCCGAGAACCTGGCAATCAACGCAGAGGAAGGCAACATCTCCCTACCGCCCGACGAGAACAACATCCTCGTTCGCGTGCAAGACGAGATCCTGCGCTCCGACGATAATGGTCAGCGTGTTCACGACACGTTCATCACGTTGATGCTCCCACCGGAGTATCGAATGACCCCGTCCAACATCGACCCCGACACATACATCCGTGTCGTGGCGATGCCCACCTACGTCCACCTTGCAGACCAAGATCCCGAGGCCAACACGGACGCCTAATCAATATCCCTTGATGATGGTGACCATGTGGCCAAGGAAAAAGTAATCGCCCCACACCCGAACCACATATCAATCACCACCATCAAGGAGAAAACATCACCATGACTACCACCAAGAACAACCTCGACCCGCGTACGTGGTCGAAGCGCAACAAGATCATCGCCGCGATCGCTGCGTCTGTTGCCGTAATCCTCGCTATCGCAGGCATCGGTATCGCAGTCTTCGGCTCGCAGTCCCACAACGCGAAGGACTGCACGTCCTACCAGCAGATCCTCACCGACAAGACCGCTCAGCTGGATCAGGCGATCCAGGACGCTAACGATGCACTAAAGACGGTCGACGCGTCCCTGAAGCCCGGCGAGGGTACTCGCCTCGCGCACACCGACGGCTTCCCTCTGTCCTCCGAGGGACAGACTGCCATCAACGACCTGAGCAAGGCCATCAGCGCTGCCAAGAGCGCCAAGGAGGCTGAGGACGCCAAGGCGAACGCTGCTACTACTGACAACAAGAAGAGCAAGTGCTCGGGCGAGCCCGACACCACCTCTGTTGATGCTGCCATCAAGGCCATCAAGGATCAGACCCAGTCGTTCATCGACGTGCGCGACGCCTACCGTCTGACCAAGGCCGCCGATGAGGCCAACGCTCTGATGGACACTGCCAAGTCGAACCTCGCAAGCGCTCAGCAGAGCGCGGCAGAGCAGATCTCCGCTGTCGAGGCAGACCCCAACATGGAGTCTGATGCATCCGTGAAGGCTGCATACGATGCTCTCAAGAACGTGGAGACCGAGTCTCACACCCTGTCCACCACGGTCACGGTCACCACCTACGATGAGGCTGTGGCCTCCATCGAGAAGGCGAAGACCGTTGAGCAGAAGGCTGCTGAGGTGACGGCTTCCGTGGCACCGCTACAGGAAGCTATCACCACCTACCAGGATGCGAAGGCTGGCAGCGCCTCGAACGCTTCCAACGCACCTGAGCAGGGTGCGTCGACGGACAACAGCAACACCCCTGCTCCTTCGTACGGTTACAACGGCAATGGAGGCAGCAGCAACAGCGGCTCGAACAGCCCGAGCTACTCGGGTGGATCTTCCTACACCCCTCCAGCTCCTGCGCCTGCGCCCAACCCCCCGGCCAACAACTCTGGCTCGGGTGACGGTCGCATTGACTTCGGCCCCGGACAGGCGGATCGACCTGGCTGCGTCATCATCGAAGGACGCACCGTCTGCTGATCTAACGATCGCACAAAGCCCCGTAGCGTGGTTCGTAACCCGCTACGGGGCTTCGTCATCACAACGTCCCACGCCCCAACACCAAAACAGAGAAAAGAGATCAACCAATGCTCCCATGGACCCCACCACTATGGCTAACAGTAACAGTCGTTGCTATACAAATAGCCATAAATCTCATCACAATCATTTCCAAAAAGATCGTCACCGAGCGCCTAAATGGAGAACAAGAAAATGAGCCACACTCCAAAGGTGTTGCATATTGGACTCACGCCATCGCCTCAAGAATCGCAATCGTAGTAAACGTTGTTACAACAGCGATAGCCATCACACTTCTACTCATTGGCACGACCTGGATAGGTATCAATTTCCCACATGTCTTCTTCATTACGATGTGCGCACTAATGTGGATCCTATCGCTATACCTCACATGGTCATTTTTCCAAGTAAGGGACAAGTCACACGACACTGATGTACAAGGAAGTAACGCACTCATTGATCCAAACGACCGAGCTGCTATCAACTACGCAATCGGATGGGTATTAGTCAACATTGCCCTTGATACCTTCATGTGGCTAGTAATGAGCCACCCATGGACCACGCATTATTAAAAACGCGGTAACAAACCTGATGAAAGGAGTTACTACCACATGGAATCCAAAACAGCTCCACCCCCGCTCGACATCGATGAATCAATGTTCGAGGTCAGTGGCCTAGAACTATTCAACCGTGTCCGAGAACGGATGGGATGGACCGATCAGTACCTGAAGAAGATCAACGACGCTCAACATCCGTTGCTCAAGGACATCGATCAGATGGTCATGGCGCTGGAGATCCTGCGAGCCTCGAATAAAGAGATCACCATCGTGCCAGACTTCGACACCGACGGTATCTGCGCTGGCATGATCCTTTATGCCGGTCTCAACGAGATCGGCCTCACCACCAATCTTCATGTCCCCGACTATCACCTCGGACATGAGATCCAGCCATCGGTGATCAGCACAGTCAAGCAGCAGTTCCCGGGCACGGAAGCTGTTATCACCTGTGATGCCGGAACCAACAGCCGCGATGCTCTTGCCTACGCAGACAACATCGGTCTCATCACGCTTGTGACCGATCACCACGTCGAAGAAAGCAAGTCGCTTGCACATATCCTCGTCAACCCGAACAGGATCGACGAGACATACCCCAACCGAGAAATCTGTGGAGCGCACGTGGCGTACCAAGTGGTGGAACGATACGCATCGCTCTACCACCCCGACAAGCTCTCTGCCATCACGTGGCTCAAAGTCTTCGCAGGCATCGGAACCGTAGCGGATGTGATGAGTCTTGTGTACGAGAACAGAAACCTCGTGCGCGAAGCTCTCATGTTCACCAGACTACTCGTTCCTACCCCCGAGCCCGGACCCACCTACAAGAAGGTGAAGTCTAAGTACGAAGAACCAGACGAGTTCGACGATGTTGACATCTCCATCGATCGAACACCCACGCTACTGGCCATGCTGCGTTCGCAGAACCACCATCCGGTGTACATACGAGCATTCGAAGGCATGTACCTACTCCTGCAAGAGCTAGGCACAACGCACGATCGAGTCGACGAACAGCTCTATGGGTTCTCAGTGGCTCCGGCGTTCAACGCCACCAGGCGTGTCGACGGGGACTACCGAACAGGGTTCGCAGTCTTCACGGCTGACACTCTTGACAAACAGCAAGAAGCAGCACAACATCTCGTCGAGTACAACGTACAGAGAAAGAACCAGGTCCGTGAAATCCTCAACTCCATCATGGACACAGATCAGCCATGGGCACCGTACGTATTCCCCACGGATACGCTACCAGGCATGCTGGGACTCATTGCTCAGAACCTCATGCTCATGCACGGACACCCCGTTGCAGTCGTTCGCATCCACCCGGACGGATCATGCTCAGGCTCCATGAGGTCACCCACATGGTTCCCCGTCATCGAGCAGCTCTCATCGTTGCAAGATCCGACCATCGGTGCACAGGGTCACGAGTTCGCCTGTGGTGTACGCGCACGCTCACCCCAGCAACTCTATGACGCACTGGCCACCCTTGTGCCACAACAACGTGATGCTGTCATCGCACAGACAGGTGTCCTCACCCATTCGGATCCAGCAGCTCTCATACTAGGAACAGCTCCTGACGCAGATGCGCCGCTTGATGAGATTCGTGCGATCACGCAATACATGGACAAGGTAAAGGAACTCGCTCCCTTCGGACACGGGTTCCCAGCCCCACCTGTTGATGTGGTCATCAACCTGTCCGTGTGCTCGATTCACACGATGGGTGACCACAAGCAGCACCTCAAGCTCATCACACCTGAGGGTGTTGCGTTGCTGTGGTGGAACCGATCGGATCTCGCACCGCATCTCACCGAGCGGAAAAACAGCGTCGACACAGCAGACATGATGTGTCGTCTCAGAGTGACACTCGGTCTCAACACCTTCGCAGGCCGCACCACCCTGCAAGGCATCGTTGACCACGAGGTGGAGCAACCCACACAAAACGAGCAAGAAGAACAAGAGCAAGAAAGGCCGTAATGACCACAATAAAGAAGACCATCTCTGAGATGTGGGAGGGTACCCGAGAAAGCCGAGAAAGCAAAACGGGTCTCGTACTCCTGACCTTCATGTCCATCCTCGCATACGCAGGAGTCATGGCGTTCGTCTACACGATCGTTGGGAAACCGGTATTCGCCGTCACCTACACCAACGCATTCGCAGCAACGTGCGTCATCTTCTGGAGACGGCGTAACAGCGCAGCTCCGATGATCAAGAAGCAACGTATCCCCACCATGGAATGCGTGATGGTACCCGTTATCACCGTCGTGATGACTCTGGGATCGACAGTTCTTGCCCTGTGGATCAAGCAATCGTTGAACTACCCATCGCCGCTTCAAAAGATCAGCGAGACAACGCCAGCTATAGCCATTGTCACCATGAGTCTCATCATCGCACCAATCGGTGAAGAAGCTCTCATGCGAGGGTTCATCTACCCGGTCCTCAGGCGAAAGCTATCGGTGACATCGACAATCGTGATCACGTCGCTACTGTTCGCTATGCTGCACGGCAATCTCGTACAGATCGTTCTCACAATCCCACTGGGTATTGCCCTCGGGTATCTGTACGAGAGAACACACAATCTCCTTGCCTGCATCAGCATGCACATGCTGTTCAACACGACAGCATTGTTGCTACCAAGTATCCATGTCGGAAAACTGGATGCGGTAGCGGCCGCACTGCTCAGTGTCATCACACTGGGTCTATGGATGTACATCCCGCGCATCCAAGCAAAACGCAAAACGGATACCTTGGTGAGTGAACTGTGATGTAGACACATGGGAGGTGTGACGGTGGGTGGAGTACCCCCGTCACACCTCCC
>CALIZH010000028.1 GCA_938028585.1 uncultured Actinomyces sp.
GCACGAAGCTGATCCGCGTGGGTACGTGTGGTGCGCTGCAGCCCGGAATCAACCTTTACGATGTCGTCATCGCTCAGGGAGCATGCACGAACTCGAATTTCATCGATCAATACAACTTCCCGGGAACCTATGCCCCCATTGGCTCCTACCGTCTGATCGAGGCTGTGCGCGAGAATGCAAAGGAAAAGGGAGTGACCACCCACGTGGGTAACGTCCTCTCCTCGGACACTTTCTACAATGCCGATCCGACCTTTAATGAGCGCTGGCAGAAGATGGGCATCATGGCCATCGAAATGGAGACTGCGGGCCTGTACGCGACTGCCGCCGAAGCCGGGGTTGAAGCTCTGGGAATCTTTACCGTCTCTGACTCGCTGGTGACCGGTGAAGAAACCACCGCACACGAGCGTCAGACCGCCTTCACCCAGATGATGGAAATTGCGCTTCCTCTGGCGCAGATCTGAGGACCTGAAAAAGGAAAAGTATGAAGAAGTCTGAAGTTGCACATCTGATCGACCATACGATCCTCAAGCCCGAGGCGACTAGTGCCGATGTCGCGCGGATTGTTGAGGAAGGTGCACGTTTTGGTACCTATTCCGTGTGTGTGTCCCCTTCGATGCTCCCGCTCGAGGTTCCTGAAGGACTCAAGGTTGCCTGCGTAGTGGGCTTTCCTTCGGGGGCAGTGAAGCCGAATGTCAAGGCTTACGAAGCCAAGCAGGCTATTGCCGATGGTGCTGACGAGATCGATATGGTCATCAACATTGCCCTGGCAAAAGAAGGCAAGTTCGATCAGGTCGAAGACGAAATCCGAGCTGTTCGCGCGGAGATTCCCGCGGGTAAGGTCCTGAAGGTCATCATCGAATCGGCGGCCTTGAGCGATGAAGAAATCGTTGCCGTGTGCCGCGCTGCCGTTGCTGCGGGTGCTGATTTCGTCAAGACCTCGACCGGTTTCCACCCTGCAGGTGGAGCATCCGTTCACGCGGTGAAGCTCATGCGTGAGACTGTTGGCGAGGGCGTCGGGGTGAAGGCCTCGGGCGGTATCCGCAATGCAGAGACCGCTGTCGCCATGATCAATGCCGGAGCAAACCGTTTGGGTGTGTCGGCAACCGCAGCAATTCTTGAAGGCCTTGAGGACTGAATATGAACCTTATTGAACGTGCCCAACAGTGGGTTGATCACGATCCGGATCCCGTAACCGCCGAAGAGCTCGGATCATTGGTCCAAGCCGCTCGCGAAGGCGATGAGAGCGCACTTACCGAATTGGGCCGTGCCATGAATGGTCCCTTGCAATTCGGTACCGCTGGCCTGCGTGGTGAGATCGGTGCCGGCGAGTCGCGGATGAACCTTGCGGTTGTTATCCGTGCGACGGCTGGCTTGTGTGCAGTGCTCCTCAAGCACGCTCCGCGCACTCCGCGTGTCGTCATCGGATGCGATGCCCGCTACGGTTCGGTTGACTTCGCTCACGCAGCCGCGCGTGTGGCCTCGGCAGCGGGATGCGAGGTGCTCTTGCTTCCCCTGATGAACCCAACCCCGCTCACTGCTTTCTCGGTGCGCGAGCTGGACGCAGATGCGGGAATCATGGTGACCGCCTCGCACAATCCTCCTCGCGACAACGGCTACAAGGTCTATCTGGGCGGAACAGTCGTGACGGATGCCGGTCAGGGCGTCCAGATCGTTCCTCCCTTTGATGCAGAGATCGCCTCGGCGATTGCTTCTGCCCCCTTTGCCGATCAAATTGCACAAAATGATGAACTCATCGTCAATGTGGATCCCCGCGAAGACTACATTGCCCGCGCAGCCTCTTTGGCCTCGGGAAGCGCTGAAAGCAAGGCTGACCTGGGGATTACTCTGACGGGAATGCACGGTGTGGGCGCTGCGCTCACAAAGAAGGTCCTGGAAGAAGCCGGCTTCACCAATGTCACTCTGGTTGCCGAACAGGCCGATCCGGATCCCGATTTCCCGACCGTCTCCTTCCCGAACCCGGAAGAACCTGGGGCGTTAGACCTGGCAATCGCGCACGCCGCCGCGCACGGATCGGATCTGATCATTGCTGTTGATCCCGATGCTGACCGCTGTGCGCTCGCTGTCCCCGACAGTGAATCTGCGACCGGCTGGCGTCAGCTCTCCGGTGATGAGATCGGATCATTGCTGGGTGAATTCCGTGCTCAGAGCGCACCTTCTGACGCGGTTTTTGCGAACTCGATTGTCTCCTCGCGACTTTTGGGCAAGATCGCTGAGGGCCACGGCTTGAAGTACCAGCACACGCTGACCGGCTTTAAGTGGATTGCCCGCGTTCCTGGCCTCTACTTCGGCTACGAGGAAGCAATCGGTTTCTGCCCCGATCCTTCGCGTGTACGCGATAAGGACGGTATTGCAACATCTGTCGTCGCAGCCTCCCTCTTCGCGCAGCTCAAGACTGAGGGTCGCAGCGCGAAGGATGAATTGGAACGCATGGCGCGCCTATATGGTCTGCACGTGACTGCTCCCTTGACCTTCCGCGTCGATCGGCTGGAGCTCATTGCTGAAGGAATGCAGCGCCTGCGCGCTCAGCCGCCGACAACCCTTGCCGGTGCTGAGGTTGAAGGCGTCGTGGACCTGTCGAAGGGCTGGGATGGCCTTCCCGGAACAGATGCACTTATGGTCACCACCACCGCTGGAGACCGCGTGATCGCACGTCCTTCGGGCACTGAACCTAAGCTCAAGTGCTACTTGGAAGTGATTCTTCCCGTCGAGGAAGGCGCTGAGGTGCCCTGGGAGGCCGCTCGTGCTCGCCTAGAGAGCATCAAGGCTGAGTTTGGCGCTGCGATCGGGATCTGAATAATTTCCGAGGCCGCACTCGTTGTGCAGTGCGCACTGTAGCTGCGGCGCGTGAAAGACCTTTGGTGGGTGTTGCCTACGGGCGGCACCCACCAGTCTTTTACGCTTCCTTGTGATGCTTTTCCCCGGAAGCACTGCTTCGCCATTGATCTTCCTGTTACCGCCTGCGCGTGGTTGACTCGCAACAAACATTCGAGGCTGGCAGGATAAAGGTGTGAGCGAAGAAAACATCCCATCGGATATGCAGCCGCAAGATTTTCACGATCATCTGCTTTTACAAGCCTTCGCGTGGGATCTTCCCGCCGATCAAAGCCTCTGGAGGAGCATTGCCGCTTCTGCGCAGGACATTGCGGACCTGGGAATTGAAGGTGTCTGGCTTCCACCCGCCTATAAGGGCTATATGGGACGCGAAGATGTCGGCTACGGCGTCTACGACATGTACGACTTGGGTGAGTTCGACCAAAAGGGAAGCGTCGGGACAAAGTACGGGACAAAGGAAGAGTATCTGGCTGCCATTGATGCCCTTCATGCAGCGGGTATTCACGTAATTGCCGATATTGTCTTTAACCATCGCCTGGGTGGGGATGAGACCGAAGATGTCCGTGCACGCAGGGTTGATCCGGGGAACCGGATGCAGGTGATCTCCGATGAAGAGACGATCCGCGCATGGACTCGTTTTACTTTCCCGGGCCGAGCTGGAACCTACTCCGATTTCCAATGGGATTGGCAGTGTTTCAACGGTATCGATTGGGACGAAAACACGAAGAGTAACGCTGTCTGGCTTTTTGACGGTAAAGAATGGGACCCGACTGCCGGTGAAGAGTTGGGCAACTACGACTACCTCATGGGCTGCGATGTTGATGTCTCTTTACCGCAGGTTAATGAGGAATTAGACCGCTGGGGCCGCTGGTACATCGAAACTACGGGCGTCGATGCCCTGCGCTTGGATGCCGTTAAACACATCGGTTCAGATTTCTTTGCGCGCTGGCTGCCAAATTTACGTGAAGCAACCGGCAAACTTCTTCCCGCTGTAGGGGAGTATTGGAGCTACGACGTGGGGCAGCTGTGCTCCTACCTTGACCGAGTCCCCGATGTTGCGCTCTTTGATGTCCCACTGCATTTTCACTTCCACGAGGCTTCTGTCTCGGATGGAAATTTTGATCTTTCGCAGCTTTTTGCCAATACCTTGGTCGGGACTCGCCCAGAACTGGCCGTCACTTTCGTGGAAAACCACGACACACAACCGGGACAATCACTAGAGTCCACCGTTGCTCCTTGGTTCAAGCTTTCTGCTTACGCCTTGATTTTGCTGCGTGATAGTGGAGTGCCCTGCGTTTTTTGGGGAGATCTTCTGGGTAGCGGTGATTCTCTTCCTGCCGTGAGTGAATTACCCTTCCTCATGCGTGTGCGCAAGGCCGCCGCCCAAGGCCCGCAGTTCGATGCATTTGATGATCCCGATGTCGTGGGTTTTTCTCGTCAGGGAATCGAAGGAGACCCCTCGACTGGCTGCGCCGTCATCCTTTCAGACCGCCTTGCCGGTGAGAAGCGCTTATTCCTTGGGAACTGGCGCGCGGGTGAGACCTGGGTGTGCGCTATTGGCGAGCACCCGGCCGTCGTTATCGAAGAAGACGGGTGGGCAACTTTCCCGGTTTCCAATGGTGGTCTTTCCGTTTACTTTCCCGAGGCCGCGCGTCTGTAACGGGAGAACTGCTACTTGGCCTCGTCCGCGGAAGTCATGAGGACGGGGGAGGGGCGCAGATTGCGCATACCGTTCCACACAAGGTTAACGACGTGCGAGGCGACTTCTTCCTTGCTCATTCGACGCTCGTCAAGCCACCACTGTCCCACCTGTGCAATCAGGCCGACAAGCATTTGTGCATACAGGGGTGCCCACTTGGGATCCATATGCGCATGAGAAAACTGCTCAGCCAAGAGGTGTTCAACCTTAATGGCGACATCTCCAAGCAGTGAAGAGTAAGAGCCGGACGTTGAATTCTGTGGGGCATCACGCACCAGGATTCGGAAACCATCCGTATGAGATTCGATGTAGCTCAGCAGGGCGAGTGCTGAATCCTCAAGGATCATTCGCGGGCGCTTATGGGAATCCAGAGCGGCTTCCAATGCGCTCATGAGTGCCTGGACTTCTCGGTCCACAATGACGGCGTAGAGGCCTTCTTTTCCCCCGAAATGCTCATAGATAACGGGTTTTGAGATCTTTGCGTGAGCGGCAATTTCCTCGACACTGGTGCCGTCAAATCCTTTTGAGGCGAAAGTCGCACGTCCCACGGCAACCAATTGCTCGCGACGCGCAAAAGCGCTCATTCTCATCCGCTTCTCGGCCATGTCTTAACCGTACACTCACACCGTGTCATAGGTTCTAGATGGCATAACACGGTGTGTTTATGGCACAATCTATGTGTCCTTCCGCCTTGGTGTAACGGCAGCACAGAGGTTTTTGGTGCCTTTAGTCTAGGTTCGAATCCTAGGGGCGGAGCTCAGGATGAGCGCGCGTGAAAGGGCGACATGACTACTCCCACAGCAGTGATTGTTCTGGCCGCCGGCGCCGGAACCCGAATGAAGTCTTCCCTTCCCAAGGTTGTTCATCCAGTCGTCGGGCGTTCAATGATTGGTCACGCGCTGCACGCAGCTGCGGGGACTCACCCCGATCATCTTGTTGCGGTTGTTCGTCACCAGCGTGAACTCGTCGCTGCTGAAATCCTGCGCAATAACCCCGATGTGATCATTGCAGACCAGGACGATATTCCCGGAACCGGTCGTGCGGTGCAATGTGCTCTTGATGAGCTTCTACGCCGCGGCCATAGTCTTTCGGGCACGATCCTGGTGACCTACGGTGATGTCCCCATGCTTGATGCAGACACCCTTAATGCTCTTCTTCGCTCTCATAATGAGCGCGGTGCAACGGTGTCAGTGCTGACGACCATTGTCGATGATCCCACAGGCTACGGGCGGATTATTCGTGATGAGACAAGCGGTGATGTCTGTCGAATCGTCGAACAAAAAGATGCATCTGAAGCAGAGCGTCAGATCAGCGAAATCAATGCTGGGATCTACGCATTTGATGGCGAGTTCCTTCGCGATGCTTTGATGCACGTTGGGACCAATAACAATCAGGGTGAGGTTTACCTCACGGATGTCCTTGCCCAGGCATACCAGGCGGACCGCGTAACAAACGGTGTTGTTCTTGACGACCAATGGATGGCGCAGGGCTGCAATGACCGTGTCCAGCTTGCCGAATTGGCCGCAGAAATGAACCGTAGGATCTGCGTGGAACATATGCGTTCAGGCGTTTCCATTGTGGATCCCTCAAGCACGTGGATCGAATGCGATGTCCGCATCGATGCGGATACAACGATCTATCCCAATACTGTTCTGCGCGGTCGCACCGAGATCGCCACGGGCTGTGAAATTGGCCCGGGAACAACACTGACGAATGTGCAGGTCGGGCCAGGGTGTCGCGTGCCTGCCGCCTGGGTCAGTAACACACGCCTAGAAGGCGATACGATAGTAACGCCTTTTACTTCGATCGAACGGTGAATAAGGATACTGCTCGACGAAAAAAGTCCGCATAAACGGGAGGGACATACCGCATGACGGGGCTGGTAACCAGCGGTGAAAAGCGTCTGGTTCTTGTATCGGGTCGAGCACACATTGAACTCGCCCAGCAGGTTGGCGAAGAGTTGGGTTGCGGAGTTTCTCCGACGACCGCGTATGACTTTGCCAGTGGGGAAACCTACGTTCGTTTTAACGAATCAGTACGTGGTGCGGATGTCTTCGTCCTGCAATCGCATACCGGTGAAGTGAATAAGTGGCTGATGGAGCAGCTCTTGATGATCGATGCAGCGAAGCGAGCATCGGCCAAGCGCATTACCGCAGTCGCCCCCTATTACCCCTACGCGCGCCAGGATAAGAAACACCTGGGGCGCGAACCTATTTCTGCTCGCCTTATTGCCGATCTGTACAAGACGGCAGGTGCGGATCGCATCATGAGTGTTGACCTGCACGCTTCGCAGGAACAGGGCTTCTTTGACGGTCCGGTTGACCACCTTTGGGCAATGCCCGTCCTGGTTGACTACGTGCGCTCCCATGTTGATCTGTCCAATGTCTGCATGGTCTCTCCCGACGCCGGCCGTATTCGCGTCGCCGAGAAGTGGTCAGCAAAGCTGGGTGGATGCCCTCTGGCTTTCGTTCACAAGACTCGCGATACCACCCGTCCCAATGTCGCTGTTGCTAACCGCGTTGTTGGCGATGTTGCGGGTAAGCAGTGTGTGTTGGTCGATGACATGATCGATACCGCCGGCACCATTTCCGAGGCCGTTAAGGTTGTGATGAACGCGGGTGCCTCGTCTGTCATCGTTGCTGCAACCCACGGTATTTTGTCCGATCCTGCAGCTCAGCGTCTTTCCGAATGCGGTGCCCAGGAAGTGATCGTTACCGACACCCTGCCCATTGCACCTGAGAAGCGTTTCGATAACCTGACAATCCTGCCGATTGCTCCGCTGCTTGCTCGCGCAATCCGCGAGGTTTTCGACGATGGATCGGTCACATCTCTCTTTGATGGGGTCGCCTGAGGCCTCAAAACGCGCTATTCTGGCTAGGTTGCTCCGGCGAGGGCGCGAAAGCGCCGTTATCGACAGGGCTTTCTGTAGGGTTATCCTTCAGATTCCTAGCGCCGGTGCGTGGAATGAACTATTTGAAGGAGGCTCTCATGAGCAACCCCACGCTGGTCGCACAGACCCGTTCTGAATTTGGTAAGGGTGCAGCTCGTCGCGCACGTCGCGCCGGCCTGGTCCCCGGTGTCCTTTACGGTCACGGTGGCGAGCCCGTTCACGTTGATCTCCCCGCTCACGAGCTCTTCCTGGCTGTCCGTGGCCAGAAGAACGCTCTGCTTGAGCTGGTCATCGAGGGCAAGAAGCAGCTTGCTCTGGTGAAGGAAGTTCAGCGTCACCCCGTTTCTCGCGATCTTCTCCACGCCGACTTCCTGGCCGTCAAGGCCGGCGAAGTGGTCGACGTCGAGGTTCCCGTTTCGATCATCGGTGAGTCCGCAGCCGGCACCCAGCACACTCAGGAAGAGTTCGCACTGCTGGTTAAGGCTCCCGCCACCGCTATCCCCGAGTCCATCGAGGTTGACATCACCGGTATCGAGGCCGGCACTGCCGTTCGCGTCGCCGATGTGACCTTCCCCGAGGGCGTTGTCTCCGAGCTCGATCCCGAGACCGTCGTTGTCACGGTCTCCGAAGAGGTCGTCGAGGTCGAGGAAGAGGAAGCACCCGCCGAGGCTGCTGAAGAATCTGCTGAGTGATCTCACTTCGCTTAAGGGAGGCTTGCCGTTTGGCAAGCCTCCCTTTTTATTACACTGAGAAGTATGAATCGACTTCACGTCATTATTCCCGCCGGGGGAGTGGGCTCTAGGCTGTGGCCTCTCTCGCGTAAAGATCGGCCGAAATTTCTGCTTGACCTTCGCATGAGTGGAAAGAGCTTGCTCCAAGAGACCATTGACCGTCTGGCTCCAATTGCCGCTTCCTTCACGATTGTCACGGGGCGTGCACATGAACAAGCCGTGCGTGCTCAGATCCCCCAGGGACTTGATGTTACTGTGCTTGTCGAGCCTCAAGGGCGCGATTCGATGCCCGCTATCGGTTTGGCTGCTTATGTTATTCGCCAGCGCTTTGGTGACGAGGCTCCGATTGCTTCCTTCGCGGCTGATCATGCGATTACTCAACCTCAGGTTCTTCTTGACTGCGTGGAACGTGCGCTGGAAGTTGCTCAGAAGGGCTACGTTGTCACGATTGGCCTGAGGCCCCTGACCCCTTCAACAGCCTATGGCTACATTGCGCCGGGAGAACCCTTTGAAAAGGAGTCTCCCGAAAAGGGATCTATCGTGCGCTCTTTCGTTGAGAAACCGGATGAAGAGACCGCGAAGCATTACTGTGAACAGGGCTACCTGTGGAACGCTGGAATGTTCATCATGACCGCGGGGACTCGCCTCGCCGTCCGAGCGCTGTGGCACAGTCGCGCCCAGCGCAGTGCTCGAGCAGGTGAGCAGGGCGCCCGCCCCCGTACTCTCATCGTCGGAGCCGGGCAGACCGGTTCTCTGACCATCAAGCGCATGTACCTGGGGGACGAGGACATGTGCGGAGAACCGGTGGCCCTGGTCGATGACGACATCACCAAGCACGGTCGCCACGTCCACGGCGTCAAGGTCTACGGTGCGTGTGACGACATCCCCCGCATCGCCCAGGAGTGTCGGGCCGAGCAGATCGTCCTGGCCTGCCCCTCGGCGCTGGCCTCGGAGCGTCAGCGCATCCTGTCCATCTGCCTGACAACGGGCCTGAGGATTCTCACCCTCCCGAACGTACGGGACCTGGCCCAGCAGGATGACGGGAGGATCGCACTGCGGGAGGTCGAGATCTCCGAGCTGCTCTCCCGTGACGAGGTCGCCTTCGACTCCACGGGGATGGGGTACGTGCGCGGCCAGGTCGTCCTGGTCACCGGTGGTGGTGGCTCCATCGGCTCTGAGCTGGTCCGTCAGCTCATCGAGGCCCGGCCCAGCCAGATCATCATCTTCGACGTCTACGAGAACACGGCCTACGAGCTGCTCCATGAGATGCAGCCCAAGGCGACCGAGCTGGGGGTGACGCTCTCGGTCGTCATCGGCTCGGTGACCAACGAGCGCATTGTCCGCGACTGCTTCGAGCGGTACCGGCCCAAGGTCGTCTTCCATGCGGCGGCGCACAAGCACGTCCCCCTCATGGAGGACAACGCCCGTGAGGCCGTGGAGAACAAC
>CALIZH010000029.1 GCA_938028585.1 uncultured Actinomyces sp.
TCGAGAACTTGTAGCCCTTCGTGTAGTCAAACTTCTCAACTGCACGAATCAGACCAAGGTTGCCTTCCTGAATCAAATCCAGGAATTGCATTCCGCGTCCGGTGTAGCGCTTTGCCAGCGAGACAACAAGACGGAGGTTCGCCTCGAGAAGGTGGTTCTTTGCCTGCTGACCATCCTGGGCGAGGATATGAAGCTCACGACGCTGGCGAGAACTCAAATCGTTGGAAGTAGTCTTCAGCAATTCTTCGGCATACAGACCAGCTTCGATTCGACGGGCGAGGTCAACTTCTTGTTCTGCGTTAAGAAGCGACACCTTGCCGATTTGCTTGAGATAGTCCTTAACCGGATCAGCCGTCGCACCCGCGACAGTAACCTGTTGAACTGGCTCATCGGTCTCATCAGAATCAGAGACGACGAAACCGCCCTTTGAACGGACAGCTGCTACTGCCTGAGGCTTTGAATCCTGATCCTGTGACGAAGCATCGTCATCAGAGTCCTTGTCCTCTGAGTCATCTTCATCCGCATCATCAGCATCTACCTCAATGTCGTCGACATCGGCATCAATATCTTCAACATCTTCAAGTTGGGCTTCTTCGACGATGTCGTCTTCGAGATTCTCGACCTCTTCAGACTGAGAATCTTGAGGAACCTCTTCGACCTTTTCAGCCTTCTTCTTCCGCGTTCGCTTCACAGGCTTTGCGGCAGCTTCCTGAGCGGAAGTACTTTCTTCAGCCTTCTTTGCCGTCTTACGCGTTGTCCGCGACTTCTTTTCAGGCTCTACCTGTGCAGCATCCTCATTCTTTGCGCTCTTTGAAGCAGTGGTCTTCTTGGCCGCGCGCTTTTTAGCAGGAGCCTTCTCTTCCGTTGCGGCGGCAGAATCGGTGGCGGTAGATGCGGTCTTCTTAGTCTTCTTCGCCTTCGCAGCCTTCTTTGGCGCTTCGGCCTCTTCCGCTTGGGCTTCTACCGATGTAGTCTTTGACGAGCGACGCGTACGCGTCGCCTTCTTGACCTCAGGGGCTTCATCTTCAGTATCGCGGGCGCTGGTAGCGCGAGATGGAGACACTCGAATCCCTTTCATGGGTTGACAAATGAGCCGCCAATCCACTGGACGGCGACAGACTGCCTACAATTATAACTATCCCTTTGTCACTCGCGCAGCTTGAAGCTGCGCAAATAAGGGTGAAACTAGGCGTTTGCATCCTCAAAACGCCACGAAGATGTCATCACAGGACAGGGTGCATCAAGCAGAATCTGAGTCGCTGTATTTCCGATTGTTGCGCTCTTCGAACCACCCGGTCGCAAGCCGATAACGATCATATCCGCGTCGATCCTACGCGCCCAATCAAGCACGGTTTCCGCCATTGACATATCGCGTCGGCAACGCATCACTTCAAAAGAGACTTCACTTCCCTCTAAGCGCTCCCATAGATGCGCCTCGGCAGAATTCTCGTCAGCGAAGGTTCCCCCACACTCGTGAGATGCGACAACAATCATCAATGATGTCCGCATCCAGGACGCCAGACGTACTGCCTGATCCAGCGCAGCATCAGACTCGCGATTCCCGTAGTAGCTCAAAACAATTGCCACGAAACCTCCTTGATTGCATTTTCATCATAAGAGCAGGGACTTAAAGACGTCTAATTGTTTTATAGACTGGTCACATGACTTCATTGAGCGAGCAGCTTCAGGCCTTAGCACCACGGATCGAGGAGCGTGCCCACACCGTTCTCCAAGACCTTGCTGACACAATCGCGCCAGCCGCTCAGATCTCATCCCTTCTCCAGGTAGCCCATTCAAGTCTTGAGGAAGGCAAACGTTTCCGGGCGTTCCTCGCTTTTGTCGGCGGCAGCATCGCGAATCATTCACCTCTGCAGAGCCTCAATCTAGACGATCTTGGCGCAGCATTGGAGCTCTACCAAGCCAGCGCTCTGGTCCATGACGACATCATTGATCACGCACCCACGCGTCGTGGTCGCCCCTCCGCGCATGCGGCGTTCACGGCGCATCACCGCTGCGCTTTGTCCCGAGGCGATAGCGAAGATTTCGGGGTTAGTTCCGCAATCCTGGCTGGCGATTTCCTATTCTCCGCAGCTGAACTGGCAATGATTCGCCAATGCGAGGCAATCCCCCACTACCGCGATGGTGTTATGGAGCTCTATGCGCAGATGCACGCCGAAGTCGCAATTGGGCAATTCCTCGATATCGCCGCTGAACAACGACCACTGGATGTTAATGACCCGCAGGCAATTAACGCACAGACTGCACTGACAATCGTCTCTCACAAAGCCGCTAACTACTCGGTCGTCATCCCGGCAACCCTTGGGGCCCTCGCATTGGGCGCATCCCGATCAGATACCGATTCGCTGCGAATGATCCTTAGCCCCTGGGGTCATGCCTTCCAGCTGCGTGATGATGACCTTGGAATTTTTGGAGATCCACGAGTTACGGGTAAGAGCGCAGGAGATGACTTACGCGAAGGAAAACGTACCTATCTCCTTGCCCTCACCTGGCAAGAAGCGAATGCGAGCGAGCGGGCAAAGCTTGCCCACGGCCTCGGCAATCCTGAGCTCGACGAGGATGAACTCGAAGAACTTCGCGCGATCGTGAAGCGTCGGGGTCGTCGTCGCCACGAAGAAGTAATTTCGACTTTCGAGGCCGAGGGCTTCCTTGCGTTGGAATCCAGCAATTTCAATGCCGATCAGCGCGAATTGTTAAGCGAGGTCGCGGCAATGCTCATCAAGCGCTCGAAGTAAGCACGAGTTCCAAGAGAAACTCAGTACCTCAAATCGGGATCACCCGTAAAGATCAGAATCCCAAAACAGAGGCGATGCGATTCACGCGGTGGTGGCGCCCGCCTAGAAGAGCAGACATTGGTGTCTCCCCTAGTTCTTCATGCTCGGTGTAGAGCCAGCGCGCGGCCTCTTCGGGGCTAAAACCACCGTCTGCAAGCAAAGTGAGCGTTCCGGGAAGATTGAAAAGGGGTTCGTATCCGTTATCAGTCTTCACCAGAATCTCTTCGGGAATCCCAGAGTTTCCTGCTTCATCGGTATAGGTAAAGAGGATATGATCGCGGACCAACTGCTTAACTCGGCGAGGCTCGATACCAAGCCTGCGTGCAACCTCTTGAACGGACAGAAGGGAAACAGCTTCACTCATGGGACAATGATATAGCGTGGGAAGGGATTCGCGCCCCAGCACGGCTCGCGGGCTTTCCTGCGCGCATCACCTGAAATCTCCAGTAAAATCCTAACGATGACTTCTGAGACAGAATTTGACCCCGAGGACCGCAGCGACGCCGAAAATGGCACTGCCGGCCAGGGTTCATCTGCGCCTTCTGACCCATTGATCGGCCTGCTCGTCGATGAGCGATACCGGATCCAAGCCCGCCTTGCACGCGGTGGTATGGCCACTGTCTACGTCGCACACGATGAACGTTTAGACCGTCCAGTTGCACTCAAGGTCATGCACCCGCACTTGGCAGAATCCGCTGATTTCGTTGCGCGTTTTAGGCGCGAGGCCCGGGCTGCCGCGCGAATCGTTTCACCGGGAGTCGTTTCGGTTTTTGATCAGGGAGTAATTCACGGCCAGGGCTTCCTGGTGATGGAGCTTATCGACGGAACCAACCTCCGTGCGCTCTTGCAGGCACAGGGCGCCTTTACCCTTGCTCAGGCCCTTCAGTACACGCAAGATGTTCTTGAAGCACTTCGTTCTGCGCATCGAGTTGGCGTGATCCACCGCGATATCAAGCCCGAAAATGTTTTGGTGCCCAGCGAAGGCCCTGTTCGCGTTACCGATTTCGGTCTTGCACGTGCAGCCTCAGAAGTATCAATGTCAACGACCGGTTCGATGCTTGGAACGGTCGCATACATGGCGCCAGAGATAGCGACTACTGGAACCTGCGATGCGCGAAGTGACATCTATGCCGTTGGGATCATGCTCTATGAAATGCTCACGGGCTCAGTTCCGTGGCAGGGCGAAAATCCCATGCAAATGGCCTATCACCACGTGAACGACTCTGTCCCGCTTCCTTCTGAAGTTGAGCCGTGGATCCCACGCGAAATTGATGATCTTGTTGCATCGCTCGCCGCTAAAGACCCTGAGGATCGCCCCGTTGATGCTCAAGAGGCCCTTGATTTGGTGATGCGGGCACGCACCTCACTGCCAGCAGAGCTAATGAATCGGCGTGCAGCTATTGATGCCACTGAGGACAACGAACAGCGCACGACCGCGCTGGGGCTCGTGGAGCTGACTTCTCCCCTTCCGGCACAGAAGCTCCCTGCGACCTCGCAAGCCATCGTTCATGTCTCTGGCGGCATTGCACACGCGGCCCCACAGGCACGCACCCGGAAGCGCTTTGGCAAAGTTCTCGCCCTGATTGTTTCCCTGCTCATTGTTGGTGTCATCGGAGGCTTTTGGTGGTGGCATGAATACGGGCCGGGTTCGTACTTAACTATGCCCGTCACCGATGGACGCGCTGTTTCTGATGTCGAGAATGATCTGCGTTCACTGCATCTCAATTTCCAAGAACGTGAAGATTTCTCGGATACCGTTTCTCAAGGAAATGTCATCTCATCGACACCGGGAAGCGGCGAAGCTGTCCACAAACGTGCTGAGGTCCTTTTGGTCGTCTCAAAGGGCGTTGATATGCGTAACGCACCAAACCTCAGTGGCATGGAAACAGACGCAGCGAAGAATGCGCTGACGACCGCGGGACTGGCAGTCGGCGATGTTCGCGAAGACTGGTCTGAAGATGTCGAAAAGGGCAAAGTGATCTCGCAATCTGTCCCAGCGGGAGCATCGGTTCGCCACGATACAAAGGTTGATATTGTCGTCTCCAAGGGCCGTGAGCCCTTAACGGTTCCCGATATTAAAGGTAAGAGTGCCGGTGAAGTCCGCCAAACACTTGAATCGATGGGACTGAGCGCAGAGGAAACTGAGGCATTCTCATCGACAGTTGCTCAGGGAACCGTCATTTCCCAAGAAACTGCTGCGGGCACAACTCTTCATCGCGGAGATAAAGTCCAATACACAGTCTCCAAGGGACCTGAGACGGTGGAGATCCCCACTGTTCAAGGACTTCAAGAAAGTCAGGCTCGTGCGGCCTTAGAGCGTGTCGGCCTTCAGGTCCGTGTTGAACGCTTTATGGGTGGACTATTCGGAACTGTGCGTTCTTCCGATCCAGCCGCTGGAACGGTCGTTCCTCGAGGAACCACAGTGACACTAACGATTGTCTAGTCTATTCACAGCCGGGAAGTATTAAAGCCCATTTTTACCTATGGGTGAGGGGTGAAGAACATTCGTTCTTCACCCCTCACCCATAATCTCTTTGCAGAAATTCAAGCGGAATACCGATTGGATTTAGCTACTCTTTCTTCAAGTACTCCGCGACTTGGAATGCCATCTCCAAAGACTGCTGGTGGTTCAAACGTGGATCCACTAGCGTCTCATAGCGATCACGCAAAGCCTCTTCATCAAGCTGCTCAGAGCCGCCTAGAACCTCTGTAACGTCATCCCCAGTGAGCTCGACATGAATCCCACCGGGAACCGTTCCAGCTTCGCGATGGGCCTTAAAGAAACCAGTGACCTCATCCATGATCGTCTCAAAGCGTCGTGTCTTGTAACCCGTCGAGGAGGTAATCGTATTTCCGTGCATCGGGTCGGTTACCCAGGTGACGGGGCGTCCGTCACGCGCTTGTGCTTCCAAGAGCGGAGGTAATGCATGGCGAATTTTATCCGCCCCCATACGCGTGATGAAGGTCAGGCGTCCTTCTTCGCCCTCCGGATTCAAACGGTCAACCAGACGGCGCATGTCATCAATCGATGTCGTCGGTCCAAGTTTGACGCCGATCGGATTACGCACATGCGCAAGCAATTCAACATGCGCATCGTCAACGCCACGAGTACGTTCACCAATCCACAAGAAGTGACCGGAAGTGTTGTACGGATCCCCGGTGCGTGAATCGATTCGGGTCATCGCGGACTCATAATCCAGAAGCAAAGCTTCATGCGAGGAGAAGAGGTCAACGCTACGCATCTGGGCCGCACTGGACACGCCGGCTGCCTCAAGGAACTTCACCGCACGGTGAATCTCCTCAGCAAGAGACTCATAACGCGCATAAGCCGGATTAGCAGTAAAACCGCGATTCCAGTGATGCACCAGCCGCAGGTCAGCATAGCCACCTCGAGTGAAGGCACGAATCAAATTCAGCGTCGATGCGGCATGATGATACAAATCCAACAAGCGCGTGGGATCTGGAATGCGCGACTCTGGAGTGAATTCGAAAGAATTAACAGCATCACCGCGGTATGAGGGAAGGGTGACATCTCCGCGAGTCTCCATATCTGAAGAGCGCGGCTTCGCATACTGGCCCGCAATTCGCCCAATCTTGATCACGGGCAAAGACGCGCCATAGGTCAAGACGACGGCCATCTGGAGAAGAGTTTGGATCTTTAGACGCAGATGGTCAGCGGTCGCCTCGGCAAAAGTCTCAGCGCAATCGCCACCCGTGAGGACAAAGGCCTCACCGCGAGAGGCGGCAGCGAGGTTCGTTCGCAGATCGTCTACCTCACCTGCGAAAACCAAGGGGGGCTGACGACGCAACTCAGCCAATACGGAATCGAGGGCCTCGGGATCCGGGTAGCTCGGCTGTTGAAGCGCACGCTTGGAGCGCCAAGCTTCCCAGGGAGCAGATTCTTCAGTAGCGGCAGGAGCGAAGAGTTCAGGTGCGCCGGGGCGCAGCGAAAAATCGCCACGCCCCGGGAAAGAAGATGAAGCCATCGTCACTGCGCTGCAGACACGGGCTGGCCGATCTGCGAGAGCAGATCGGTGAACCACGGCTGCGTGATGTCAAAAGGCTTACCACCGGCGATGCGCGGGAAGGCAATCGCAGAAAGCTGGTCGCCATTCTCTTCATCCTGACCGATGACACCGCTTTCACCGCGCAGGGCGCACTCGACAGCAAGATCACACATCTGCTTGATCAGTGCAAGATCTTCTTCGTGTGCTGCTGCCGCGCGTGAGTAGTAACCGGACTTCTGAACCATGACCTTTTCGGCACCAATAAGCGCTGCAAACTTGCGCGCAAACCACTGGCCGGGGTTGATGGTGTCGAGCTTAACGTGGCCGAAGGGATCACGCTGGACCTCTTCGCCATTGGCTTCCATCTCGGCAATGATCTCGGGAAGGCCCGCACCTTCTGAAAGGAAGATGTTGACGTTGCCCTGCTCGTCCATGATTGCCTTCAGGCGTTCAGCCTCACCGGCAATGTCAAGAGCGGCCTCGGGAACGTAAACGCCGTGGACATCCCAACGCTCACGGGTCAAGCCCAAGGAAGGCGCCCAGTTCTTGGTGTCGAGCAGCTCGTGGTAGCGGCGAGCGGTCTCTGCTGTCAGGTAGCCGCAGTTACGTCCCATGCACTCGTGAACAATGAGCATACGGGGGTTCGAGCGGTGTTCGCCGATCACATTAAATGCGAAACGTGCACCTTCGTCCGCCGCGGTCCATGCGCCCAGAGACTGACGGATCGGAACAACGTCATTATCAATGGTCTTAGGAAGGCCAACCACGGTCAGTTCGTAGTTGTGCTCGTGCAGGTAGGCTGCGAGATCTGCTGCGGTCGTGTTTGTGTCGTCACCACCAATGGTGTGCAGAACATCAACACCATCCTTGCGCAGCTGCTCGGCAGCAAATGCAAGCGGATCGACGCCTTCTTCAACCAAGCCTCGGTCGACAAGGTTCTTTGCATTGGTCAGCTTGACACGAGAATTACCGATGGGCGAACCACCAAACTCGCGAAGAATACCTGCGTTACGGCGTCCTTCTTCGTCGACGACAACATAGTTGCCGGTCAGAAGGCCGTGGTAGCCGTACTGGTAAAGGATGATTTCTACCTCGGGAGCAACCTGGGTGTAGCGCTCGATGAGATCACCAACAGCAGCCGAAAGACAGGGGGCAAAGCCACCAGCGGTCAAGAGAGCAACACGACGAACCGTCATGAGTCAACCTTTCAGTTTTCTTCACGCGCAGCAAGAGAAGCGCGCCAGATACTTATCTTATCGAGAGTGTAGGTCCTTCGCCGCCCCGGACCTTTTTCTGGGACACGGCGATGTCACTATCAGTCTTGATCCCCAGACTCATCTGTTTCTTCGGGGATCTGTTCAAGGTCTTCTTCGGGCGCGGTTGGAACCTGAACCTCAGGGGCCTCACGCCCACCGGGCGCGCTCTTCCCGTTCGAGGGTACCGGGCCGTCAAAAGCGCCTTCCTGGGCAAGCTGCGCTTTCACATCAGCAGCATAGAGATCGACGTACTCCTGGCCAGAGAGGAGCATCAGGTTGTACATAATCTCATCGGTGATCGCACGAAGAACGTAGCGGTCTTTATCCAGTCCCTTGTAGCGGCTGAAATCCAAGGGCTCCCCGATGACCATTCCGATATTGGTTCTCGAAGGAATTTTCTGTCCGATTGGCTGAGCCGCATGCGTGCCGATCATCGCCACAGGAATAACGGGAGCACCGGATAAAAGCGCTAGACGCGCCACACCCGTCTTCCCACGATACAGGCGCCCATCGGGACTACGAGTGCCCTCGGGGTAGATTCCAAAAAGTTCACCTTCAGCTAGGCGCTTGAGTCCGGCTTTCAATGCGGCTTCAGATGCACGACCACCACTGCGATCAACGGGAATTGTGCCAACAGCACGCATGAATTCCTTCGTTGCCCAACCCTTAAGACCGGTACCTGTGAAGTAATCGGCTTTACCCATGAACACAACCTCACGGTCAATCATCATGGGCAGAAAAACAGAGTCCCAGACAGCGTTGTGGTTAGAAGCGAGGATCGCCGGACCGCTTTCTGGGATGTTTTCTTTCCCGCGGATCCACGGACGATACGCAGCCTTGAGAATCGGAGTGCCCGTCAGCTTCAGTGCTTGATACAGACCCATGTTTCCTCCACCCGGATCAACCGCTAGCATCGTGGTTATGACCAATGGTTCTACTGTACAGCCCGAGCGGCGAAAAACCGCAATGATCCCAGCTTGGAATCAAGCTAAATGGCTGGTAGTAGACCTAGAAACAACTGGACTTAGTTCTCGCGACACCATCATTGAAATCGGGGCAGCAGTCTACGAAAACCGCGAGCTTGTCGATAGTTTTTCGGCCCTCATCAACCCCGGAAGTCCGTTACCTTCGTTCATTACTACTTTGACGGGACTCAATGATGAAACGCTCGCCCACGCCCCGGATCTTCACACTGTTTTTTCGCATTTTTGCAGGTGGGCAGAGCATCTCACCGATCAGGGACAAATTTCAGGCCTTATCGCACACAATGTCGCCTTCGATTGGGGGTTCCTTGAGCGAGCTCAACGGACCTGCGGTATCCCACTCCCCCGTTTTCAGCCTATTGACACACTGTCAATGGCTCGTGCCTTGCTTCCAACTGAGGTACCCAACCACAAGCTCACGACACTGCGTGAACACTTCGAATTAGGTGGCGGCCAGCATCGCGCACTGGACGATGCCCTTGCCACTGGCATGTTGTTCTACAAATTGTGTGAATGCGCTGAAAGTTTTGAGAAAGACCCACTCGCCTACTGCTCCCCCGCGTATCCTCTATCCTCATAATTCCCGAGGCC
Organism: uncultured Actinomyces sp.; assembly: GCA_938028585.1. Classification (GTDB taxonomy): domain Bacteria; phylum Actinomycetota; class Actinomycetes; order Actinomycetales; family Actinomycetaceae; genus Pauljensenia. The sequence goes on from CALIZH010000029.1 coordinate 9,630, forward strand.
GCGTGTACTTTGCGTTGAGGAGGACGAGTTTCGCGCTTATTCGTTTTCAGTCGGCTCAGCGCCAGAAGCGGGTGTAGTCAGCTTTCTGAGAAATGTTGAGCTGAATCATCTCTTGCAGAAGGTCGCAAGGAATCTCTTGATGAAAACCAATTCTCCAAAGTTTCTTAGCGCGAGAGTATCCACGAGCTTGGATCCGGTCAGAGAAGGCCTCAAGAGTGGGAACCTCGACACCGACGAGGATATTGACACTGGATACCGAAAAACCAATGATAAAGGTCCCATGGTCGGTAAACATTGGCTGATTCCACTTGATCTGTGCATCAAGCTGAGGAAAACTGCCTTTCACCCACTCGAGGAGTTCAATAAACTTCGCTGCGTGTTGAGGATCGGGAATATGTTCATCGGCCCAAGCGATCAAGACATCTTCCAGTTGAGCGCCTGAGGCCATTTCCTTCACCTCATCATCCGAGCGCACTGCTACCAATTTCAGCGACGCTGACGCAGAAGTTCCGCGAGGGCTTCTTGAAGTTCCTGAGAATCAAATGGCGCGCTGACAATACGGCTCGCACCTGCCCATGTTGCCAGCCAGTCATCTTGAGGACGAGCCGTGAGCATCAGGATTGGAGGAACATCCTGACGGGTACCAGCAAGCTCCTTCGCAACGGACATGCCGCCTTCCTTTTGAGTTTCTCCATCGAGAACAAGGGCTGCAATATCCGAGTTATTGTCCACTAGCTCAAGAACACCGAACTTCGTGGCAGCCTGAAGCCATTCAATCGGAGCCGTATCCTTCGATGCTTTAAAACCGACACCTGTGATCACTGCCTGGCGAGTGGACGAGTTATCACTGAAGACCAGAACTTTCACGGGTGTTTCGCTCACGATGCGCTCCTCAACGTTAAGAGATCGTTACTCTGGGTATTCTAACCGCTTTTGGATACACGTGTGGGGAGCTAAAGTTTCAGCTCCCCACACGTGTTGTTTGCTCTATCGCAGTAGTTCAGATGATCAAACTACTTTTCAGGGATGACAGCAAGAATGTCAACGACAATCGCTTGCGGCGACTGACCTTGTGCCTCATTGCCAGCAGCTACAAGGAGCACCCGCGAGCCCGCGGTGAAGCCGATAAGCTGATTACCGTCCTTCACGCTGACAACCTGGGCACCCTGTTGTCCCCATGTCGACTGTGTTTGAGCATCATTACCAAAAACGGTTCCGACACCCTGATAAACAATGGTTGAGCCAACAGCAACCTCGTCACCATGCCCCTCAGCGATGACGACCTTTGAGGTCTCTGTGGGCGCGCTCTGTCCCCAAGTGATGGTGGGCTGACTACCGAGATCACCGCTGACAGTAATGCCCGCTGGAAGTTCATTTCCGGTCGGCGTTGCGCTTGTGAGCTGAGAGGTATCCTTCGGGTTAACAGTTCCCAAAATATCGACAACGAAGACGAGGTCCGCATTTGCAGGGATTGAAGAACCCGAACCTTGAGCGCCATAACCCCACTTTGATGGGATGACGAGTTCAACACGATCGCCAACATGTGCGTCCGCAAGACCGTACTTCCATCCCTTAATCACCTGGTTGAGGCTGAAAGCGATAGGAGTGCGACCCTCTTGGAAAGAAGAATCAAAAACCTTGGCATCGCTGAAGAGCGCACCTACGTAGTTGACCTGAACAATGTCATCGAGGCCGACGCTTGCACCATCACCCTTGTGGAGGGTTTTCACCAAAATCGCATCGCCCACGCTGCCAGATCCGGCTTTAATTTCGGGCTTCTGGCCAAAATCACCGCTTACCTCGGGGAAATTACCCTGGCCGCTTCGATCAACCTGAGGTGTCTCCTCAGAGCTTGAAGCCGACTGGGTTGCACTTGCCGAGGCCGAAGGTGATGCCGATTGAGAGTCCTTTGACTGGCCCGAGCAGGCACCAAGAGCAAGAGTGCAGGTCAGCAGGATGGCACCAATAGCAGGTAGCTTCTTCACGATTCTCCGATCAGGCGAAAGACTCACCGCATGCACAGGTGTTCTGCGCATTGGGGTTATCGATCGTGAATCCCTGGCGCTCAATGGTGTCAGAGAAGTCAATGGTTGCGCCAGCGAGGTAGGGAACGCTCATGCGATCGACAACAACCTCAACGCCGTCGAAATCGCGGACAGCGTCACCATCGAGCAAACGATCGTCGAAGTACAGCTGGTAGATCAGGCCAGAGCAGCCTCCGGGCTGAACGGCGACACGCAGACGGAGATCGTCGCGGCCTTCCTGCTCAAGAAGGCTCTTGACCTTCTGTGCTGCGACATCAGTCAGGATGACGTCGTGGGTTGCAGTCTCAGTCGTGTTCTCAGACATGCTGCTCCTTTAATACTTTTCTTATAGGAATAATCTCTAGCCTAAGGCTACTCAGGCACGAGCGCCATCTTCAAAGCTGAGAGCGAATTGTCACTGCCTAGCCCATGTGCGAGCAGCGCGACGTCCCAGAGCATCAAGGTTTCCGCTTTCGTCAACGAGAATCCCATGAATCCCCCACTGGGCCCGTTCATGTGCCGATAGTGTGGAATGCAGGCCAATAGCAAGAACGGGAATGGCTGATTCTGATGCTATTTCAGTTAATAGATCAAGACTCGATTCAGCCAAGGCCGGTGAATGCAGCTCAGGTTCGCAAATGATCAGTAGGTCAGATGCCTCGATCTTGGTTTTGCAGTCAGTGTGGTGGAGTAAAAAATCACCATCAGACACTAGACGACCACCAAGAATGCCGATAATCGTCGCAGCGCCCCCACTGGCCCCTGAACCCGGAAGCCTTCCGGGTTCCACTACCGAGGCCGATTGTCCATTGATTGCAAGTTGCGGGCGCATTGTCTTGTGAAGCAGCTCGGCCCACAGCCGATGAAAATCTGTATTGCTAGTGCCTCGAAGACTCAAATCTGGCTCGAGAGCCAATGTCGAGGACGGTCCAAAGAGCGGGCGCGATGTCGAGTAGGCGGCATAAAACTCCTGACCTAAAACGACGTTTTGTGCATGCTCAATTGCACGCGCAAACCATGCCTCGAGTGATTCATTCGCCCCCCGTATGGCTCCGGACACACCTTCAAGAAAGCTCATCCCACCGTCAGTTGTTTGAAGGTGGCCGCCTTCGAGGACCGGGATTTTCCCCTCTTCTAGTACCTCGCAAAAGCGCTGCCCGGCCTCGTGAAGGCAATCCCCATCCCCCACGCTGAGGACACAAAAACGCGGATTACTTGCCATGGCCTCGGCAAAGGCTTGACCGGGCCCAAAGGGTGCAAAGGAAACTTCCCACGAAGGTGCACCAGCAGAAAAGCTCTGAGCGAGCGTACGAAGCGCGGGGGCAGGATCATTCTCCTGCCCCCAATGCCCCGTGATAAACGCGCGTCCCACTTACTTTTCGGCCAGGCGAGACAGCACCAGTGCCTCGGCCAAGACAGCGTTCTTCAGATCGGGAAGTGACTGAGATTCATCCTCAGAGTGAGCATTCGTCAGCGGATCTTCAACGCCGGTGACGACGACCTGAGCGTGAGGGAAGGTCTCTTGGAACTCGGAAATGAAGGGAATAGAACCGCCAACACCGATATTGACCGCTTGAACGCCCCAAGCATCAGTGAGGGCCTGCTTGACCAGATGCGAAACCGGGGAATCGACATCGGCAAGGTATCCGGGGCCAAGATCTCGATCAGAAATTTCGATACGTGCACCGAAGGGGGCGTGCTCACGAAGGTGCTTCTCAATCGCATCCATCGCCTGACGCGGGTCGACACCGGGAACCGTGCGCATCGACAGACGGAAGCGAACGTGAGGAATGATCGTATTCGATGAATTCGCAACGCTGGTCGTATCAAAGCCAATCAGCGACACGGAAGGCTTCGTCCAGGTACGCGCTGCGAGATCTCCGCTACCAGCAAGTCGAACCTGATCGAGCATTCCGCTTGCCGCGCGGAATTCGTCTTCGGGCCAATCAACCTCTGCGTGGTCATCTCCACCCAAACCTTCAACGACAATGTTGCCGTCTTGGTCATAGAGCGAAGCAATCAGCAGAGCCGCGCAGGTGGGAGCATCGATCATCGGGCCGCCAAACATACCTGAGTGAACAGCATGATCAGCCACAGTCAGATCAACAGTGAAAGCGCAGTTACCACGCAAGCTTGTCGTGACAGCAGGCTCGCCAGGCTTCCAGTTATCCGAGTCGGTCACGATAATGACGTCGGCCTCGAGCTGGTCGCGGTAGGTCTCAAGGAAGTGAGTAAAAGAGGGTGAGCCGATTTCTTCTTCGCCTTCGATGTAGACAACAACATTCGCGCCCAGATCCTTACCAAGAAGGCTCAAAGACCCGAGGTGAACAATGATGCCCGCGCCATCGTCAGAAGTTCCGCGTCCATAGATGCGATCACCCTTAACAACGGTCGTCCAAGGGTCTGAGTGCCAACGTGCGAGATCTCCAGTTGGCTGGACATCGTGGTGAGCGTAAAGAAGGACCGTCGGCGCGCCCTCAATATGAGGGGAACGAGCAAGGATTGCCGGCTTGCCTTGAACTCCTTCAGGAGTCGTCACTGAGTGAATCTGAGCGTCCAGGCCAAGGGCTTCAAAGCGAGAACGAATATGCTCAGCGGAACGGTCAACATCCACAGCGTGAGACGGATCCGAAGAGACGGAAGGAATGGCCACGAGCTGAGACAGCTCATCAACCAATTGCGGGAAGAGAGCGTCAAGGCGCTCGCGAAGTTCATCGATATTCATAAGACAAGAGTATCTCTTCTACAGGTATCTGCTCGCATGAATCCATTCTTAGCGGGCAAGAATGTGCCGATCGCGCTATCGATCTATTACCCTTAGAGACGTGTTGAGCTCAAAGAAGTCAGAACCCGAAGAAACTCCTCAGCCTCAGACGGCGAACGATCGTTCGAAGAGCGGTCCGACGCCTTCGCGTAAGCAGGCGCAGGCGCGTAATGATCATTCCTTGATTGTTGCGGATCGTAAGGCTGCCAAGAAAGCCGCGCGTGAGCGCGCTCGCGCGATGCGTCTTGAACAAGACCGCCTCCAGCAAGAAGCACTGATCACCGGCGACGAGCGCTATATGCCGCTGCGTGACAAGGGCAAGATCAGGCGCTTTACTCGCGACTGGCTCGATGCTCGCTGGTCCTTCTCAGAGTTCGTCTTCCCAGTGATGATTCTGTTCTTCGTCGTTTTCTTCGGTGTGTCTTTCTTCGCCTCCACCTCAGCTGTCGGTCAGCGTGCACTCTTCATTGTCATGCTGATTATGTACGTCGTGTTCTTCGTTGCGGTAGTCGAGACAAGCATCGTGTGGCAGCGCATCAAGCGTCAGGTCCGCAAAGTTTACCCACGCGAGCCCATGCCTCGCCGCATGTGGTTCTACGCATTCTCGCGCGCAATCATGCTGCGTCCATGGCGTTCGCCTCGTCCTCAAGTTGAGCGCGGACAGTTCCCAAAGAGATAACTTCATAATCTCGATTTAGAGGGGTGCAGGTTATTCGCCTGTACCCCTCTTTTTATCCACAGAGCAGCCATCTATTCGGCGTTTTCCACAGATTTCTTAAGGGCCACACTCCGGCATCAATGCAGCGGGAGACTCGTGATGCAAAAAGCTTATGAAAGGAACAATCATGGCGCATCACTCTTCGGCCCTTGAAAGCATTCCTCCGCTCTACGGAGAACCCGGATGGGTTGAAAACAGTGGTCTGGTTAAAATTCTTTGGCCGCTCACGGATACTCAAGTCACCTCTGATTTCTTCAGATTCTCTGGGTTAGATCGCCCGCGAATCGAAAAGATCCGTCCGCTTCTTCCTCCGGATAACCTGCAGGATCGGCAGAATAACGCTCCCCCACTGGAGCTCTTTTTTACGGCGGCACTTCACAATCCTCGTATCTCTTTGGGAGGCTACCTCGTTCTTGCACCACGATGGGATGAGAGGATGAGCATCGATTCTCTCTTCATTGAAGACGAATCAGCGCTGAGCTACCGTGAAAGCCCGTGGGCGCTGATTTATGAAGACGGAATCTGGGAAAAACTCCAGGAACAACTGGGGTTCGACGGTTACTGCCGCCCCGATGAGTGCGAGCCCATCACATGTCTCGATGAGACCAGAGGCCCTGGCTGGTGGCTCTGGTGGGACTGAGCGCCCAACGAGAGAGTGGCACAATAAAGGAATGCTCATTCATCTGACATCCGCCTCGCTGGAAGAGGATCCGCGCCTGGCCGACTACACGTCAATGACCGATGTCCACCTTCGTAAGAGTTTGGAAGTCGAACGCGGCCTATACATGGCGGAGTCAACGAATGTCATTATCCGTGCTCTCGAGGCCGGACATCACCCACGCTCACTCATCATGGCTCCGCGTTGGCTTCCAGACCTCGAACCGCTCCTCGAGCGCTTCTTGGGAGCCAAGGACGGCGGCGAAGTACCCGTCTTCATCGCTCCTGAAGCGATTCTGGAGAGCATCACCGGATTCCATCTTCACCGTGGCGCGCTCGCTTCAATGCAACGACCTGTTTTG
>CALIZH010000030.1 GCA_938028585.1 uncultured Actinomyces sp.
CGATCTTGATCTGCTCGTCTGCACCCTGCTGAGCCTGAGTAAGGTTCGACTTTGCAGCGTCCATCGTGGAGTTCGCTTCGTCGGTTGCCTTGGTCAGGCGGTATGCATCACGCGCGTTGGTGAACGACTGAGTCTGATCTTCGACAGCCTTGAGTGCTGCCTCAGCATCGGTCACGTCCTGCTGGCTCAGGCACTTGACCTGCGCTCCATCCTTGTCGGCTTCTGCCTTCTTAGCGTCCTCAGCCTTGTGGATAGCATCGGTCAAAGTATTGATCGCGGCCTTTCCTTCGTCAGCAGCGCTGAAACCGTCGGTGTGTGCGAGGCGGGAGCCTTCGCCTTCCTTGACGGATTCATCGACCGTAGCCAACGCTTCGTGGGCCTTGCCGATGGACTGATCCAACTGAGAGAGCTTCTCGGTAAAGGTTACCTGACGAGCCTGGCATTCCTTCTGGTGTTGGACGCGAGAGACTACAACGCCGGTGGTGATTCCCGCGATAACCAGAACGGCTGCAACGATAGCCGCAATGATCTTCTTACGTTTAGACCACAGCTTCGGGTTGGTGAAATGGATTTTGTTGAGCTCGGGGGCGCTCATGTGTGTTCTCCTGGTGTGTGATGGGATTTTGTGTGAACGATGAGGATTATTCAGGTGGCCTTGTTGGCCTTGACGGTCTTGTACTGAAGGTGAACTCCGAATCGTAATCGTTCGTCGCGCTACCGGATTGGTGAGGACTGGTGCATGAGAATTCGAGGCCCGTTTTCCCCTGCAACCCAGGTGCTGCTTTCGCGTAGGCGGCCACCTGACCATTCTAGAATGTAGGTCACGACCCAGGTGGCACTTGGTGTTGCATGTGAAACAGTATCTGAACTGGTGTGGTTGGGCAATGATGTCTGTTCTCCGGAACCGGCTATTGCCGCAGAATCGTTCAGAACAGAGTTGTCTTCACGCAGTTTTTTCACGGGGATCACCTGGAAATTCGAGGCCTCCATGTGCTCGGGTGCGCGTCCTTCCAAACCTTGTGTAAGAGAACCGTTGCGCCAGATGCGTATGCAGCCGGGGGCTTCGAGTGCTTTGAGAGCAAGAGAGTCTGCGCGAAGCCATGCTTCAA
>CALIZH010000031.1 GCA_938028585.1 uncultured Actinomyces sp.
CATCATCGAGCCACCACACCATCAGGTCCGCCTCGGCGCGGAAGCCGGACACGTCATAGAAACCGCGAATTTCTGCGCCAGCGCTCTTCACGTAGTCCAGGGATTCAGCAACAATATGGGCGCGCTCGCTATCGTCAGCCGGCAAGAACTCAGCCAATGCGAATACGGAGTACAGTGCGTAGTGCTGCTTGCCGTTGACCTCGTCTAGGTCAATATCTGTCCGATCGCGCGGGTCAGGAACGTAGGAGTGCGCGGCATGGTGGTGCGGAGCATGCTCGGCAACATGTTCGGGCGCAGCCTCAGAATGACCCGTATTTTCGGTGTTTTCAGCGGGCTGTGCCGCACGACGGTTCAAGAACGCCATTGATTCCTCCTGTTGTATGGCGGATTGACCGGCGACTCGAGCAGGGCCGTCGGAAGAAAGTGGGGCATGCGCGCCCATGTGCTGAGTACCCGCTTCTGCAGAGCGCTGGGAATGCGCAGGCCGAGCCGGCGCCAAGCAGCAATCCGGCGGACACACCGTATGGAAAGGTCCCGTACCCGTCACGGTCATGCGGAAAGGATTTTCACCTCGAGCTTGTGCCGCACGCTCTTCCAGCACGTCCACCAGCGAAGAGACAAACGCGGGGTCCGTCGAGATTGTTTCGGCACGCTTGTAAGCAATTCCAAGCTCCGCGGCGGTTTCCTTGGCCTCGGTATCTAGGTCGTAGACAACCTCCATGTGGTCGCAGATGAAGCCGATAGGAACGACGACTACGCCGCTGGGCTTTCCACTTCCCGAGGCCTCGTTTCCTTCCCCCGCACTCTGGCCTTCCGGGGCGATCAGTTCGCGGAGGAAATCGTTGATGTCGGGCTCCAGCCAGCGCGCCTGCGGCGGGCCTGAGCGCGAACAAAATGCTAGGTCGTACCCCAAATCCTCGCGCCCCAAGACTCGACGCACTTCCGGCATGATCGCTTGAATGAGCGCATGGTGCTGAGCAACGTAACTAATTTCGGAAGCCGGGGTACCAAGAGATGAGGTTTCTTCGCCCTCAAGCTCAGCGCCACCGGCCTCGGAAGTGGGGCCGGCCTCGGAAGTGGGGGAAGAAGAAACGGTAGAGGGGAAGGGGAAGGGAGAGGACCCCTCTTCCATGCTCACGGGGATGGAGTGCGTGACGAAAACCAGTCGAATCCCAGCGGGATCAGCTCCGCCCTCAACCAAGGCCGACCATGCGCGCCGGATCGAACTCATTTCAGCACTGGCCATGCCGGGCGTCGAATAGTACGGGCGCACTTTATCCACAATGATGTCGGCACTCGGGTTGTCCGCACTGTCCTCTGCGCCAAGGAGGATACTCCCCCACTTTTCACTGAGGGAGCGCGCGGCCTCGGCAAGGTCTTCGCGGTACTGACGGCACCCCGAATACGAGGCATAGGCGGAGGTCGGCAGCACAAGGATGCGTCGCGCGCCGGCTTGGGCAAGTTCATCTAAGCCCTCGGCGACAAAGGGATGCCAATTACGGTTTCCCCAGCCGACGGGAATGTCATATCCACGACGCGACAGCTCTGCGGATAGGTCAGCGATCAGGCGCTGATTGCAAGCATTAATGGGAGAAATTCCGCCGAAACGCTCATAGTGCTTCGAGACTTGAAGAAGACGTTCGTCGGGGATTCCACGGCCTCGCGTTGCGTTGCGCATGAACGGGAGGACATCCTCCATGCCGTTGGGGCCACCGTAGGACAGCAGCATGATTGCGTCGTAGGGTTCCAATCCCGGCACTTCGAGGCCTCCTTCACGGGGTAACGTGGCAAGTTTAGGACCGCACGCCCACCTCTCGCAGCGACAAAGTGTCAGAAAAACGCGGGATTGCGCCAGTTTTATGCGCGTACTGGCCAATCCGAACACTGTAAAATATTCATGTTCTAAGGAGGATTCATGGACAAACGCGATCGCTACCGCGGCGCACTCATTGGCGAGGCCGCCGGAGATGCCTTGGGCTATACCGTAGAGTTCCTCCGTGAACCCCAAATTTTCCAGCGCTTTGGCCCGGCTGGAATTACTGATTACGTCCTTGATGAGCAGGGCGTTGCGCGTTTTTCTGATGACACGCAGATGACTCTCTACACCGCGGAAGGTTTGCTTTTTACGCATACCCGCTGGGCAACGCGCGGGATTATAGGGAGAATCCGCGACTTTATGTCCTTCATGTATCAGGATTGGTACAGGACACAAACCGAGGAATTCAACGGACGCACTAGCTGTGCTTGGATCAGTGGATTCCCCGAGCTTTTTGCGCGCCGAGCACCCGGCACGACCTGCATGACGGCATGCGCCGCGGGAGCTAACGGAACTCTCGAGTCTCCGATCAACGATTCAAAGGGCTGTGGCGGAATCATGCGCGTTGCGCCGGTCGGCCTCTTTTACTCAACGAGTTTTTCGAACATGACTCGCCACATGACCTACGCCGATATCCAGCTACAGGGCGCGGAAATTGCGGCCCTCACTCACGGGCACGAGCTAGGTTGGCTTCCCGCCGGAGCCTTCGCGCAGATTGTGTCGATGATCGTCCACGAAGATTCTCCCCTTTCCGAGGCCGTCGCTGCCGCGAGCGCAACCCTTCCCGAAGCATTCCCCGAGGCGCGAATGGTCGGGGTTTTGCAGGAGATTATGGAGCGC
>CALIZH010000032.1 GCA_938028585.1 uncultured Actinomyces sp.
TCGTCTTCGACAACGTGGAAGACATCAATCACCTGACGGGACTCATTCCGAGCGGCGACGGCGTGCGCGTAGTCGCAACAACGACAGACAACGTCGGTTGGGAAGATCAAGCCTGGACGACAATCAGGGTCGGGGTGTTCGATCGCAAAGAGTCGATCAGATACCTCCTCACGGTCACCAACCCCGACGATCGTGATGCCGCAGGTGCGTTGGCCAAACGCCTCGGCGACTTGCCTCTCGCCATTGCCCAGGCCGCAGCATTTGCTCAGAAACGTAGACTAGAACTGGCCCAATACCTGGACAGATTGGACGCCTACCGCAGCGAACGCGTCATGCCTGCGATCTCCGGGCACTACTACGCAAGAGATGTCGCCACAGCACTGCGTGTTGCCATCGACGACACACTCAAAGAACTAGAAACCGGCATGAGTCGGGCAGCACGGCGCCATTTGGGTGTGCTCGCTCTGCTCGCCGAATCTGGTGTACCTACACGATGGCTCGACCCCTTGACCGAGGAGCATCACTACCAAGGCCGTCGAGACCGTGACCGTGCCGCAGATGACGATGCACATGACGCTTTGACTGAGCTGATAGACAGATCCATCATTCAGCAGTCAGCAGACGGAACGACGACCATGCTTCATCGCCTCCAGGCGCAGGTGCTGCGCGAATCCTGGAGCGAAGAAGAACGTGAACAAGCATGCGAATCAGCTGCTACCCTGCTCGGTTCTGTGAACATCGACAGCTTCGACAGAACCGATACGGAATCGCGCCTCCGTGAGACCCGTTCACTCATCGAACAGATTCGTGCCATTAGTGAGCAGGGGCATTCCAAATCTCTCTTCGAATATGAACAGATCGCATTGATTCTTTCCCGCACTCTCTCGCACGCACGCGATCTCGGGATTCTCTACGAAGCGCTCGCTCTCGAGAAGCCCGTACTGGCAACTCTGAATATGGCACAACAGCTAGACGGGATAGCCGCTCTCAATTTGAAGGAACAGCTCGCATACACGTACATGTATGCAGAGCAGTTCGACGAAGCGTTCGACCTATACGCGCAGGTCATCGATGATCGGACAGCTATTCAAGGCCACGACCACCGTGACACCCTGGCCTCACGCAACAACCTCGCATACGCCTACTACTGGGAGGGCGACACCGGCAAGGCTATTGATCTTTTCGAGCAGGTCCTCGACGACCGCACGCGCATCCTGAGCAGCGACTACGAGGACACGCTCATGACAGGCAGCTACCTTGCCCTCGCATACGCGGACGATGGCCAGCTTGAGCGTGCCATCGCTCTGGGCGAGCAGGTCGTCAAAGACCGCGACCGCGTCCTGAAACCGGACCACAAATATACCCTCGTGACTCGCAACAATCTCGCCGATGCATACAAATCCGTCGGCCGCCTCACGGATGCCATCAAGATGTACGAGTACGTGTTAGAAGCACGCATCCGCACCCTAGGTAACACGCATCACCACACGCGTATCACGCGCAACGATCTCGCGCAGACATACGAACAAGCAGGCGATCTTCCCAAAGCCATCAGCATGTACGAAGAGCTGCACAACGACTATATACGAATTTATGGGGCCGACCACGAAAAGACAATAGAGGTGCAGGATAGACTCGAGGCAGCCAAGCGGAAGTTGGAGCAGCAGGAAAACAACTCAACCTCCGAGTGACCTACGCGGGCACATAGGCCCAGGGTCCTACGGGGCTCGAACCACTGACCTTCTACATGTACACCGGCGCTTGATAATTGGGGTGTCGTTAGAGTCTGAACCCGCCAGTTTCGATGAGCGCTTGAGCGCGTAGTGGGCGAGGTTTCGGAGTCCGGAAGCGGAGCCGCGTGGGCGCTCGAGGGGGACGATGGGGCTTCTGCTGGACTGGGGGTCAGGGTAGTTTTGGATCATTCACTTTAACAAGGTGTTTTGATCGAACCAAGACATACGTGGCCGGGCAGAATAGACTGCTACGAGCACGTTCACGATGTACACGCCTGAGCTGATTATCACTGTGCTGGAGAATGCCGTGTTCTGTGAATCGGTAGAGAGAAACCGCTCAGCCCATCGGAGCACGACGAACCAACAGATCGTGGCTCGCCTGGCCATGGAGCAACCGTTCGTTCGCCCTACCGGCTAGCTCGTCGCCGGTGCGGACATTGTTGAGGAACGTGCGCACGAAGCCTAAGCGCGACGCGCCCTAACCATTCCTTGCGACCCATTTAGGCACAGCATGACAGCACGTCTACGGCGCACTCAGGCCACCATCGGACGCTTTATCAAGGCACGCTGACAAACAGTCAAACAAACACTTTGCGGGACCTGAATCTATCACTTACAATCCTAGAATCTTGCCGCGTTCCACTCAATTGACACACCGCGAACAACGCCCAGCGAAATCAGTCATGTAAAGTATGGTGTATGGCTGATCCTGTAGTTCTCGCGGTAGCAAATGTTGGCGTAGCTCTGACGAAGGTATTACTGCGCGCATGCGATAGTTCTGTTAGTGCTGACGTAGTCGGAGACAGCCAGGAGCTTGTCGGCGTTCTGTCGCGGGCATTGCGCCGCACCGGCGAATCGAAGGATCAGATTGAACGTCGCGTCAGTCAGGCCCTGGTGACACGCACGAAGGCGATGCAAGAACGTTGTCGTGACCAAGGCGTCGATCCTGATCTACTCTCAGGGGCTTGCACCGAGGTCGAAATCATCCTCAGAGAGATCGCCGATGATGGCACTCTTCTCCTCAGCGCAGTCCGCCGCCCCGATTGCTTTCCAGAGACGCTACGGGACTACGCTGCTCGACGCCGCATGAACGTTGAATCTGCTGCTGAGCCGTATTTCGACGAGCTCACGAATGCCGTTGCCGCACAATACGGCGCTCTCGCCCCATGGTCCCCCAGGTTTCAGATTGAGGCGTTCAAGAGCATTTTGTCTGGAATAGACGAGATCCAAGAAAATTCTCGGCGTTCTCTTGACGCCCACGCTATTACACACGACAAGCTCGACACACTCTCATCTAAGCTCGCGGAGATGGCACATCACGAGAACACACCGAGCCGTGTCTTCTTCGGTAGTCGGCCGGAGGTGGTGACAGGCGATCGTTATATCGAGCGCGACGAGCAGAAACACCTGAACGAGCTGATCGTCGAGTCCACAATACAACGCACGGTTTTGGTGGGCATGCGCGGCTGTGGAAAGAGTCAGCTCGCCGCTGCTCTCGCCAAGCAGTGCGAAGACGCAAACTGGAGCCTCGTTGCATGGGTAAATGCCGTATCTCCAGAATCGATAAAAAGCGCTCTGGTCGAACTCGCCAAGCAACTTCGGATTGACACGAGCGACTTAGACGATCGGGACCAAATCGTCCGTCTTTGCCTCGACCACCTAAAGTCCGCTGGTCCCGCAAACAGGCTCATCGTCTTCGACAACATCGAGGACATCAATCATCTCCGAGGACTTATGCCGAACGGCGACGGCTTGCGTGTGGTCACGACGACGACGAATAACACCGGCTGGCAGCATCAAGACTGGAAGATGATCAAGGTCGGGGTATTCGATCGAAGCGACTCGATCAACTATCTCCTCACAATCACCACGTCCGACGATCAGAACGCCGCGGATGCGTTAGCCGAGCGCCTCGGCGACTTACCTCTCGCTGTTGCCCAGGTCGCTGTGACCGCACGTCACAAAGAACTGTCACTACCCCGGTATCTCAAGCGACTGGAGTCGCACCGCCAGGAACACACCATTTGCCCCGTGCCCGGGGATGACTACACGGACGACGTTGCCACGGCTCTGTGGATGGCCGTCGAGGACGCTCTCGAGAGCCTAGCGGAACCGACGCGACGGTCTGCTCGACGTCAACTGGGGGCGCTTGCGCTGCTCGCAGAATCCGGCGTACCCACGCGATGGCTCGACCCCACCATTGAGCAGCAGGACAACCAAGAGGTTCAAGGCACTAACCAAGCCGAAGACGAGGACGCTCACGATGCGCTCACTGAACTCATTCATAGATCCATCGTCCAGCAGTCCGCAGACAAAGCGACGACCAGGCTTCACCGACTCCAGGCACAGGTGCTGCGTGAATCCTGGACCGAGACAGAGAGCGTGCAGGCAGCCCAGGCCGCTGCAGACCTCCTGAGCCGGGTGAACATTAGTGCGATACCAAGGAATGACACCAAGTCCCGACGGCGGGAGACGCGCGATCTGATCGAGCAGCTCCGAGCCATCACCACGCAAGACTATTCAGGCTCACTATTTGCCTTTAAACAGGTCAGAAACCGACTGAACGTGGCTTTTAGACATGCGCATGACCTTGGGCTTCCGTTCGAAGCACTCACCCTCAATGAGGCTGTGGACATCATCGGGGAACTCCTGGGACCAGACCACCGCGACACCCTCACCTCGCGCAACAAGCTTGCGTATACGTTCCTGACGGTGGGCCGCACAGAAGAGGCCGTCAACCTGTACGAACAGACCCTTCAAGGCAGTATTACCGGCCTGGGTGAGGACCATCCCCACACCCTTATTGCGCGTAACGACCTCGCACACGCATACCAGACGGCGGGCCGTCCGAACGAGGCCATCGACCTGCACAAACAGGCCGTCAAAGACCGTACCCGAATTCTGGGTGAGGATCATCCCCACACCCTTATTGCGCGTAACGACCTCGCACACGCATACCAGACGGCGG
>CALIZH010000033.1 GCA_938028585.1 uncultured Actinomyces sp.
GATGGAACGTCAGATAAATCACTGATTCTGTTCGATATAGCATGTTTGGAAGAAACAAGTCTTCCCTTCATCGTCCACGACTCGTTACTGTTTGCACAGATTGAACTTGAAGCCATCGAGAATATTCTGAAGCTTTATTTACGTCAGACCAGTAAACAAGTGTTTGTCGCTCTCGACAAGGAGCGTACCTACACATCCAAGACTCAAGAAATCATGGATGAAGCAAATATTCTGAGACTAGATCGCGGTGGTAACGAATTGTTCGGTTGGTCTTGGAATCAAACAGACCAACTCTCACAGCACGGTAGAGCAGATCAATAGGAAAGGTCAAGGTATACGGATGCATCTCAATTACAACAAGCTGTGGAAGCTGCTTATCGACAAAGGAATGATGAAAAAAGACCTTAAAGAAGAGGCTAATATCAGCTCTGCATCGATTGCCAAACTCGGTAAAGGCGAAAACGTTACCACCGACGTACTTCTACGGATTTGCGAGGCGCTCGATGTTGAGCTGAACGACATAGTCGAAACCGTTAGGGATTAGAAGGTCGTACAGGTGAAATCATGAAAACTAACTACCAATACGAATATGTCAAGCTCCCGAAGTTCAATGAGCTAACCCGTGTGCAAATGCCTGCACTTATCCATCTCACGCGGCTGGGGTATGATTATTGCGGCAAGATCAAAAAAGAGGATACTGGCGTTCTCTACGACCCAGACACCAACATTCTCATCAATGTGTTCAAAGAGATGTTCGCCCACCTCAACCCGGAACGTGCCGAGGAGGCGGAGGAAACGCTCGTTCAGATCCGCCAGGAGCTTGACAACGACGACCTCGGGCGAAGCTTCTATAAGAGGCTCACGAGCGTTTCGCCTGTCAGACTTATAGACTTCGACCATCCCGAGCAAAACGTCTTTCACTGTACGGGGGAGTTCACGTGCGCCAATGGCCTCGATGAGTTCAGACCGGACATCACTTTGTTCGTCAACGGCCTCCCGCTTGCGTTCATTGAGGTGAAAAAGCCGAACAACCGTGGCGGGATGGTTGCCGAGAGCGAGCGCATGAACCGGCAAAGGTTCGGCAATCGTCGTCTTCGGCGCTTTATCAACATCACCCAGCTGATG
>CALIZH010000034.1 GCA_938028585.1 uncultured Actinomyces sp.
TCCAGCGCTCGCCGGTCGCCTGGTCGAAGTAGTCGAGCTTGGCGCCGCTGGCCTCGGCGTGAACACCGAGGTCGTAGTCGGTGCGGTTGGCAATACCCTCGAGTTCGCCCCATTCGGAGTTCTGGAAACCGAAGCGGTATTCCAGGTCAACGGTGCGCTTGGAGTAGTGCGAAAGCTTTTCCTTGGGGTGCTCGTACTCGCGCAGGTTTTCCTCGGCGATACCCAGGCCGACGTACCACGCCTTGCGGTAGTCGATCCAGTACTGGTGCCACTCTTCATCAGTTCCGGGCTCACAGAAGAACTCAAGTTCCATCTGCTCAAATTCGCGGGTACGGAAGATGAAGTTACCGGGGGTGATTTCGTTGCGGAAAGACTTTCCGATCTGGCCGATGCCGAAGGGCGGCTTCTTACGTGCCGCGGTCATGACATTGGCGAAGTTGACGAAGATTCCCTGTGCGGTTTCGGGGCGCAGGTAGTGCAGGCCGGCCTCGTCGTCGACGGGGCCAAGGAAGGTCTTAAGCAGGCCCGAGAATGCCTTGGGTTCGGTCCACTGGCCGCGCACGCCACAGTTGGGGCAGGCGATGTCTTCCAGCGACAGGGAGGATTCGTCAACGCCCTTCTTATCAGCCAGCTCTTCAATGAGCTGATCTTCGCGTTGACGCTTATGGCAGTTCTGGCACTCGATGAGCGGGTCGGTGAAGGCCTTGACGTGTCCGGATGCAACCCACACCTCGCGGGGCAGGATTACCGAGGAGTCCAAGCCGACAACGTCTGCGCGGCGGCGAACCATGTAGTTCCACCACTGACGTTTGATGTTCTCTTTGAGTTCTACACCCAGCGGGCCGTAGTCCCAGGCGGAGCGAGTACCGCCATAAATCTCACCGCAGGGGAAAACAAAGCCGCGACGCTTAGCAAGAGAAATAACTGAATCAAGACGAGAGGTGGATGGCTGTGCCACGAAAACTCCTTTATTAGGGCTCACCGCACCTGGCTGGCGCAGTGGTCTGTGCATATTTTAGCCGCTGTACGCATAGGGAGCTTGGGGACTGCCAGGCGCGCCAACGATTGGTGACATTTCAGTGAATTGATTTGCTCTTGTTCCCTGTCATAGCATCGATGCGTGCGCATGGTGATTTCGACCTTGGCCTACACGATCCCGCGCGGGATGGTCATCGTGTGGGTCCTAGCTTTTGCCCTGCGTCTTGTTTTCATACTTTTTGTCGCGTTCAGTAAGTCGCGTTTAGCGCAGCGAGCCTGGCCCTTCACGAACGTCCACACACTAGATCCGGCAAATTTCCTGCGATTATGCGCATGGGCATTAACTGCGTTACTTGGCGGAATGGCAATTTTTGCCCGGCAACACGGCTTTAGCACGGATATCGTTCTTGCCCTTGGCTGGCTCACAATCGCTTCAGTCCTTCTTATTCCCCTGTGCCATCTCCCTCTGAATTTTCCGACGTGGCTGGATCCGCGGTGGTACGACAGCGCCCGTAAAGGGCTTGTTGACGAATTAGGAAACCTTCTTCCCCGAGGCGGCACGGTTCGTACAACTACAGAACTCACGCTGGGCGGTAGCCAGAAAAGAGAGTTCTCGACTCGTATTGGCCTTCCTCTAGGCTGGCAGCGCGTTGAGGAAATGCCCTCTTATCTCACGCCTACTCCTTTGGCCCCCGTTGTTCTGGTCGCCCAAGGACCTATGGATTACAAGAATCTGCGGCCATCAACACTGTCAATCTGCGCGACTCCGGCCAGCAGCGAGCAACGTCTGCCTCTGGGAACTTTGAG
>CALIZH010000035.1 GCA_938028585.1 uncultured Actinomyces sp.
GTTGACATAGTCACCCATCCAGAAGCCACACTCGAAGTGTTCGATCCAGAGGTTCACAAACTGTGAATTCTTGGTGACGCCTTGGAATCCCTTATAGTTCGCCCCTTCGTCGTAACGGGACTTGAGATTAGTCGACATGTAAAAGTCTCGGAACTGCAGGTCATGGCTGGTATGTTCAAGAACAATGCCACCGCTTGCCTTGTTCGGGTTACGGAAGAAGATATTCGTGTACCAGATACCCGCACCTTGAATCGTCAGTTTGTGGTTGTCATTCGGAGAATGGTGGATCGCAAGCTGACGATCGAACTCAAAGGTTCCGCGCGGAATATACAGAGTCTTCTTCTCATCCGATGCACGCCTTAGAGCTGCCAAGAACGCATCGGAATCATCTTTTCCATCATTGGGGCGCGCATAAACCTTACGACTTTCCCAAACACCCGGCGCTTTCTCTTCAGTAACCGTCAAGTCATCATCAGTGATGCTCACAGAATTATCAGGACGTTGAATTTCCGGAAGAGCCTGCTCAAGCTCAACAAAGTCAATGCCATAGACATGACCTTCACTCCCCGTACGAACAACGCTGATCCTGTCCCCCGGGTTCACCTGACGGTTAAGAAGACCGTGAACCTCATCAAAAAGGAAGCGAGCATGAGCCGGACCATTACGGGGATCTTTCAGCCATTCCTCGTCATAAACCTTGCTCTCTTGAACGTACTGATACGCACTTTCTGACGAGAGATTAAAAGTGGCAGCCGTTTCTCCATTGACACGAATATCAACACTCCCCGCCGTGTGATCAGGAAGAGTGAATCGAAGATCGATTGCATTCCCAGGAACTTCGGCAGTGAAGCTCACTGAAGAGTCCTTGCCTTCGAGCTCGACGTAGGACTGCTCCCCTGCCTCAATCGCTGTCGAGTCAAGCATTTCGTTGACAGGCTGACTCTCGTCAAGCGAGACAACGTGTGCACGGTCAAGCTGGCCACGCTCGGCCTCGTAACGGGTATAGGGGAAGGAAGCCCCGTAGGTCGTGTCCTCACCGGCAGCGACGGCACTGTTACCGCCCAGTGAAGGCACCATTGCAATGACGGCAGCCGCGCCAACTGCTCCCACAATCTTTCGGTGTTTCATGAAGAAGTTCTTCCTTTGTATCGGCAGCGACACCACTTCCGCATATGAGATTGCGAAATTTGGTCGCCTCTTGGTGTCGAAATAGGCAGCCCTACCGTTTTGCGGCTAAGAGGAGGCCTATACGTTTTCAACCCTAAGGAAGCTTCGTGGGAGCATTTGTAAAGGAATCTTGATTCGGACTCATCATCTGCTACAAGATTTCTGCACGAATTCTTATGAATTACTTATACATTTCGATGCGCATCGCGAGCGAATTTATTTCGCACACAAATCTGCGTCAAAGCGCCGGATCCCAAAGTTCACAAGCCTTATAAAATGAGAGCTCCACACGCTCTTGCTATATGTTCTGTCGGATTTTATTACCACTATTGCGCATTGATCGAGAATTTTCTGAAAGAAGGCGCAATGGATTTCTTTTCCCGAGGCCGTAGGCGACGCTCGTGAAATACGCGGACATTCTCCTCCCTACGTCCGTATTTAACGATGAAGAGAATAAATTTCTTCTCGAAATATCCGAGGACGAATCCCTTGCAATGAAGACTATCGGGGATATCGTCTTCTACGGCGCAGATCCCAGAGAAGCTGATCGACGGCCTTGCCAAGGGCTACGACGATGAACTCATCCGCGGATACGGGGAAGACTGTCTGTAAGACAGG
>CALIZH010000036.1 GCA_938028585.1 uncultured Actinomyces sp.
AACTTTGATGCCGTGTGGGGCGAAGGAATTCCTTCGCCCCACACGGCATATTTATGCCTTTGCAACAGTATGTTCTGAGCTTTCAAGGTGTGATCTCAGTTGTCTGAAAAAAGCAGTAATTATCGACGAATACCGTCGGAAAAAATTTGATTCTTTGGGTCTAAAGACCCCTCGTTTTCATGTGGCGTCATTGATAGCGTTGGGGACGTGGCAGCGATTATTGCCTGTGACACATCGTGTTTCGACACCGATGTATGTTCGCAGAAATTCACCGCCCCCAGTGGCGGGATGCTGCACGAACAAGCCGCAATTATGGACGAATGTAGTCCAGGATATGTGCGGTATCACCCTAGTCCGATGAACTCTATTCTTCAGTGATAGAAAGGTCTTTCACATGTTGGGTTCTGCAGAGAGGAAAGCGAGCGACCTGAGCGCGGGTCACCGCATCTTCCTTCTGATCTTGGTCTCGATCGGTAGCTCGATCATTTACACTCCCGCCTATCTTCAGTACGTCTTCGAAGAACCGCTGGGTAAGGCCCTCATCGCCTCGGGTGGTGCTACACCCGAAAACGTTGCCACCACGCTGGGCACGCTTCTGAGCGCATACGCTATGACCGCACTTGTGTGCTATCTGCCTTCAGGTATTGTTGCGGATATCGTTCGTGTTCGTACCCTTTCGTGGGTCGGTTTCGGTCTGACTGCACTGCTCACCTTCTGGTACGCAATGTTCCCCTCGCTGACCACGATTCGTTTCCTTTTTGTCGCGATGGGCGTCACAACCATCCTCATTTGGTGGGGTATCCGTTACAAGCTGGTGCGCCTGATCTCCGACGAAAATGGCTACTCGCGAAACATTGGTCTTTCTTACGCTTTCTACGGCCTCGCCGGTCTGATCCTTGGCTTCTTCAACTCGTGGCTGGTCGCTCACCTCGCATCGCGTGGTGACATCATTCCCATGCGTACTCTGCTCTTCATCCTCGGTGGCCTGATCATGGTCCTTGCCATTCTCTCCTTCTTCTTCATCCCGAAGTTCGAAGGTGAAATCGGGTCCTCTGAAGGTGGTTTCTCGGTCAAGCAAATCGGACAGGTCTTGGCGAACCCGGTCGTCTGGCTGGCAGCTGCCACCTTGTTCTTCGTCTACTTCTTCTACACCGGCGTAAACCAAACTACCGGCTACATGAACAAGGTCATGATGCTTGCTCCCGCAGTGGTCACCATGGTCGCAACCGTCCGTACCTACGGTATCTCGCTGGTCTCAGCTCCCTTCTTCGGATGGGTTGCTGAGAAGGTCGGCTCTCCTTCGCGTGTCATCGCAGCTGCTTCACTGTTGGTTGCAGTGCTCTTCGCTGGATTCGCCGTCCTGCCCTCGGGTGCGAACGCTATCCTCACCGCTGGATTGGTGATCCTCTTGGCGTTTATTGCCAACGGCGTCTTCGGAATCGTGTCCTCGCAGCTCACTGAAGGTAAGGTTGCTCCCGCAGTCTTCGGTACGGCCTCGGGCCTGCTCTCGGTCATCGGCTTCCTTCCCGATACCTTCTCCTACACCTGGTTTGGTTCGATTCGCGACGCCGCAGGTGATGCACAAGAATCGGCGTTCCATCAGATCTTCATGATCCTTGGCGGCGCAGCCCTTCTGGCAGCAGTTTGTGCGATCGCTCTGCTTGTCGTGATTCGTATTCGCGAGAAGAAGAACGTCGAGGCCTGAAAACCACGTACTGAGGAAGGAGGACGTAGTGGCACACAAACTTGATGTTCCCAGCATGTGGAGCGAGCAGATGGGCGCAGTCGTTGCCAAGCAAAACGAGCTGGCAAAAGACGCGTACTCGACCGATCAGAGCATCGAAGAGATGCGACAGGCCTATCGCAGTGAACGCCGTTTCTGGAACGAGGGCGGTCCGCATGTGGAAAGCGCGGAAGACCGAATGGTCCCGACGCGCCACGGGAGTATCCCGGTGCGCCGCTACGTCCCCCAGGCCTCGGAAGAAGAAACTAACGAATCTGCTCGTCCCCTGATTGTTTATATTCACGGTGGCGGCTGGTTGATCGGCGATGTCGATACCCACGATCGCATCACGCGCACGATTGCCTCGCTCACAGGAGCCATCGTCGTTTCGGTGGGCTATACGCTCTCTCCGGAAGCGCAATACCCGCAGCCGATCGAAGAAATTTCCGATGTCACTGACTACATTGTCCAGCACGCGCAGGAGTGGGGAATTGATCCTCAGGATGTCTCCTTCTCGGGGGACAGTGCGGGTGCAAATATGGCATTCGGTGCGCTGCTCTACCTTCGTGATCACGGCAAAGCTGTGAACGCGCGGAGCATGCTGCTCTTCTACGGAGCATACGGGTTGCGTGACTCTCGATCGATGCGACTGCTGGGCGGCCCTTGGGATGGTCTCACCGAAGCCGATTACGAGTACTATCTCAAGGCCTACCTTGGAGATCTTGAAAAGATTCGCGAACCATACGTGAATATTTTGGATAATGATCTGTCTTCGGCAGTCCCTCCCTGTTTCATCGTGGCCGCAGGCTTGGATCCTCTCAAAGATGATTCCGAGGCGCTTCACGAACTGCTTGATATCGCGGGAGTGGATAACGAATTCGTGGTCTATCCGAAGGTTATCCACGCATTCCTTCATCACTCTCGGATGTTGGATGACACGATGGATGCGATGCAGCGGGCCGCTGGCTTCTTCCACAGCCACAAAATCTAAGAAACTCACACATTTCACATCACTGACGATAGGAAGTAAAAATGGACTTTTCACTGAGCGAAGACCAGCAATTGATGGTCGATGGATTCACCGAATTGATGGAGTCGCGTAACTGGGAGAAGTACTTCCAGGAATGCGATGAACGCTCCGAATACCCCCAGGAATGGGTTTCGGCAATTTGCGAGCTCGGCTTTGACCAGATCCTCCTTCCCGAGGAAAACGGCGGTCTGGGGGCCGATTGGGTAACGCTTACCGCCGCTTACGAGGCCCTTGGCCGCGCCGGTGGCCCCACCTACGTTCTCTACCAGCTTCCCTGCTGGGATACCGTTTTGCGTGAGGGCACCGAGGAACAGAAGGAAAAGATCCTTTCCTTCGTGGGCACCGGTAAGCAGATGCTCAACTACGCAATGACCGAGCCGAGTGCAGGATCCTCGTGGGATGATATGCGCACGACCTACACCCGTAAGGACGGCAAGGTCTACCTGAACGGTCACAAGACCTTTATTACTTCCTCGAAGTACGTGCCCTACCTGGTTGTTATGGCTCGCGATAGCGACAACATGGACACCTACACCGAGTGGTTTGTCGACATGTCCCTGCCGGGCATTACCAAGGAACCCCTGCATAAGCTGGGACTTCGCATGGACTCCTGCTGCGATATCTACTTCGATAACGTCGAACTTCGCGAAGAAGACCTCTTCGGAACCGAAGGAAATGGATTCCGCCGCGGAGTCGCCGACTTCGATCTTGAGCGTTTCCTTGTCGCTCTCACCAACTACGGTCAGGCCTACTGCGCCTTCGAGGACGCAGCGCGCTACGCCAACCAGCGTGTCCAGGGTGGACAGGCAATTGCCCGTCACCAGCTCATCCAGCTCAAGTTTGCGGACATGAAGGTTGCGCTCACCAATATGCGCAACATGCTCTACGAAATCGCCTGGAAGCACGATAACGGTCTGCTTGGCCGTGGTGACTGCTCCATGGCGAAGTACTACTGCGCACACGCAGCATTTGAGGTCGTCGACAATGCCCTGCAGGTTCTGGCAGGCGTCGGTATTACCGGTGAGCACCGCGTCCAGCGTATGTTCCGCGACCTGCGCGTTGACCGCGTCAGCGGTGGTACTGACGAGATGATGATCCTCACCGCAGGCCGTGCAGCTCTGAAGGAATACCGCTGATCGGCGGGAGGTGTATCTGATGTCATTACCCGTTGATAAGCCGTCCTACGGTAACCTCGACGGCCTGAAGGTCGTTTACTCGGCAGTGGAAATTGCCGTTCCTACCGCATGCGAAATCATGTCGGAGTGGGGTGCCGATATCACCTGGATCGAGAACACCTACAGCGGTGACTCCGTGCGTGATACCGAGTTCGTCAAGGAAATGGAACGACGCAATCAGCGCTCCATCTCGATGAATCCTTTTACGGATGAAGGAAAAGAGATTATCCGTGCACTTGTTAAGGATGCGGATATCTTCATC
>CALIZH010000037.1 GCA_938028585.1 uncultured Actinomyces sp.
ACGGTGTGTTCAAGCCTCAGTCTCTTCCCCCCGGGCAGTATGTGATGTTTTGGGTTTCATGTCCGCTCGGGATCGATAAGGTGAAGCTTGCTGCCACGGTGAGTGCTCGGTGGTGGAGCCGAGTTCGATACGTCTCCAGTGACTGGCTTGAAATGCCGAGTGCTAAGGAACTGATTGCATCGTCTCTTGAGACTCGGGCCTATTTTGAGCAGCAGGCTCGTCGTCCTGAAGGTCCGACTGCCCCCGCTGAAGGCGCGGAAGACTAGCCAGTCGGGACACCGGGCTACCAGGGCGTGCCATCCCGGGCGCTCGTGGCACTGCTGCTTGCGGGGCTTCGCTGCCGGGCGATCTGACAATCCTCTTGTTGTACCTCTGTAACGTGCCAGCTTGAAGACGCATGCTGGTGCGTGAGTGTTGATACAGTTGAGTTCAGCTTTAACGTTTGATCGTCTTTGATCGAAGCGGTGAAAGGGGTGGACGTAAGCATGGTTATACTGGCAATGGTCGTGGTGAGGAGGGGAATCCGGTGAAGGATTTTGTGGGGTGGTTATTTACCGGTCTTTGCATCGCCTATTTGATCTTTATATTGCGGCGATGGATGGCGGCCATTCGACCTCAACTTGCGGAGGGGGAATGTGTAGAGTTTGCAGGGGTGGTGCTCGATGACCTGTTTGAGAAAACCTCTAGAGTGCAAGAGTTTGTTGGAGTCGATTCTTCTTATTGGCAGTCTTTAGGCCTGAGTGTCACTCAGTGGATTTATCTCTGTCGTTGGATGAATCGGCGAGGACTCGTTTCGACGCCACGTGGCTGGGGTTGGAATCAGATCATTATGAATGAT
The DNA here is from genome assembly GCA_938028585.1 of uncultured Actinomyces sp. GTDB lineage: Bacteria > Actinomycetota > Actinomycetes > Actinomycetales > Actinomycetaceae > Pauljensenia. The sequence goes on from CALIZH010000037.1 coordinate 839, forward strand.
CCGCCAAAAGGGTTGGCGCTGATGAAGAATACTTGGAAGTTGCTCAAGGAAAGTAAGATCCAACCAAGTATATCCATCGGATCTATTGGTGATGTTAATGGGCCTATCAATGTCGGTGGAGAGCAGATAGCGATTTTTGGGCAGGGGCTGAGTGGAGATAATCTACAAGCTCTCGTTGAAGCTCTTCGTCGGGACGCGGAGGATATGTCTGAACCGCGCGCATCTTCCCTCCATGAAGCGGCGAATACCTTAGAAGATGCTGTTGAAGGGCGCGAGCCGGCGACGTCGCCTGCAGTAACAGGTGCGTTGAAATGGGTGCGTCAGTGTGTGACTGACGCGGTTAGCAATGCAGGTGGAGAAGCGTTGCTAGCGGCTACTGTCGCGGTCGCAAGGACGCTTGGCTGGGTTTAGCGCCCGCGGCCATGTAGGCGTTACGTACGCCAAGAGATGATGGTGAAAGCGGTTCGTTCAATCTCTACAATCGATGGGTAGCGCGAGATAAGGTGGGCTCTCTGCCCGTCGATTAAGTAGTTGTCGCAGGAAGAATGATGAGCAA
>CALIZH010000038.1 GCA_938028585.1 uncultured Actinomyces sp.
ACCCTCATATTGGTCATCCAAAGGATTGTCATTCTTGGAAAGCTCATTCTCGATGACCTTTGGCTGATCGAAAGCAAGGTCTGCCAACAGGCCACCCATTCCCTTAAAGCGTTTGACCATATCGCCGCTGAACTTCATCCGAGCTTGTTCATCGTTTCCAAATACCCAATCTGCCCCAGCAGTCAGTCCAGTGGTGTTGTTGTTATGCATGTTATCGGCAAGATCTCGAGCGTACGGTGCCACAATGGATCCCATCCACGAGCGCAACTTTGCATTCCGGCTACCGAAAAGGTCTTCCCCGTTTGGCTTATCTGGAGTGGTCCACAATACTGAGTTATCGCGATCCAGTCCATCTTGATAACCAGCCATTACATTTGCAGCCGTTGATGCACGATGCAGCGAGTCATCCTTCCAAATTTCGAGTGCAGCTTCATACCGCTTTTGAGCGTCAACACCGACAAAATCAGCACGCTGTGGCTCCGGCGCAGGTATTCCCTCCGGAGATGACGCGTCTGCCAGCATATCTCCAAGCGCTTCCCCTTGATCTATCGTGCCAAGGAATGCCCCAGGACCGCCTTGCAGTCTATTTCCTGTCAGATAGCGAGCAACATTTATCTTTCCGTCTGTGGCTTTGCTATCCGGCAGGTCGACGTCAAATGGAGTCTCCCCGTTTAAGAAATTACGGAGATGCATCAGCCTGTTCCCTTCAAGCGTCTGCAAAGCAGCCGGGGCACTAGATCCCTTTAGCTCGTCAGGGGTATCCGACAGCATGTAGAGCGTCTGCATCGGGTCCTTCGCACACACATCCGCGCCCCGATCGTTCTCATCGAATGCCACCAGTGAATACCGAATTGCATCGCTACCCGGACCACCTAACAATTTCAGACCACACTCATACTGATGGTCGTAGCGCATAATTTCAGAAGCAAGCGAAGGTTCATCCCCCATCGTTTGATAGACTTTTGCACCAAAAGTGAGGCTGGGATTATTTGCCGCAGCTAGGCCTGCAGCTTGACTAAATATCTCAGCACCGCGAATCTCAGGACTATACGTGCCCTGATCCGCAAACCGTTTATAAGGATTCCACAGAGTCTCCCTGTACTCTGCAATATTCGCTTCCTCAATCTGACTAAGAGTTGTCTCACCGTCTTTCCCGATAAGTGCTCCCTTCACTTGTGCGAAAGAATTGTTTCTTTCCTGATGGTCAGCTTGGACATCATATCCGCCCGTTGAAAGGACCATAGCTGTGCCAAGTGACGCGATGAACGGGTTACGAGCCGTCCTTCCTGTCGTGTAATAATCCGAATCAGAGCCAGCAGCATTCAAAGCAACTTTATACAGCATCTCCGCTGTTGCGTTTTCCTGACCAGGATGAGTCGAACGATAGTGATCCATCATAGCTTGGACATAGAATGGATCCTTAAGTTTATCCCCCCATTTATCTTGAAGTGCCTGCACTTCTTCTTCCGTCAAGGGCTTATCAGAATTTGCTGCCTTTTCAAGATCATACGCGAGGAGCCCCGCCGCAGCTTGAGCCTCTGCCCACCGAGCAGCCCCGTTGACAGTTGGCATCTCATCCGGAGGGAAGATCGCTGCGCCGATCCCATCACGCCCCCGCTGCATTGCCTCATCGGAAACAATTGTTTGGCGTGCCGCATTGATTGAATTAGCGGCGGTTTGAGCAGCAGCTGCTAGTGTGTCAAGTTGTTCGTCATACTGTTTTTTCAGATTATTTTGTGTATCCACAGCAGTTTGCGCTGCAATATCAAACTGAATCTTTCGGGAAGGATCTCCAGCGGTGTAATGCTCCTTTGCATCTGAAATAGCGCGGTCATATGTTGCAATGGCCTCGTCCCATTGTTCCTGAAGAGAAGTGACCGTGGTGCGGGTAGTGTCGACCTCTGAAATCCACGTGTCCACCGCATCCGCTGCAGGAGGGAATGCCTGTGATAGGGTTTCGGTTTTACCACCCAAATTCACAATCTCAGCAGAGGCCGCATCAGCAGCCGCACCTGTCCATTCTTCTGGGACAGAGTCTTTATTCTTTGCAACCTGAGTGTTACCAACGGCAGTTCCTGTTTTCCGAAACTCCGAAGCGCACTTCTCAGCATCTGCTGCAATGTCTGGAACCTGCCTAAGAGCAACCCTACCCACTGTCCTATCTACCATGATCAGAGTCCCCCCTCTAGGCCAAGGCGCGATGCCGCTTGACGCGCTCTACTCTCGTTATAAGTTTCGGTACTATCTTGGTTCTTCGAAAAGTCAGCAACTCCCGAGCCCAGTTCGGCACAAGCATCCGAAAACTCATAAATTGCTAAGCTCATGAAAAGTCGATAATTCACCAAAGCATCCCTCAAAGCCATAATTCCTGTATCTGTCCTGTCGGGAAGAGGTAGTGCAGCTCCATTAGTCTCTAATTTGTTCAAAGCAGCGCCAACCTGGCCAAGATCCTCCGCGTCAGTCCATTGCGCTTTTTCAACAATCCCAAGAGCCTCGCGGTCGAAGCTAATATTCGTCATGTGAACCTCTCAATGCTCGAACACGCGAAGCGCGGATCACCATCGGTCGTACGTTACCGTTGAAGAATAACATTTCGACCTTGAGGAAACCTAAATTGAAGGCTGTTGCTTACAGGCAAACAGCTACGAGTTAAATCCACTAGCCTTACTTCGATAACGGCTGAGGGACCTG
>CALIZH010000039.1 GCA_938028585.1 uncultured Actinomyces sp.
CTCCGATGGCCTCTTCGTTTTTATGGGGAAGTCTTCTGCATCAATGCCTTCCATCGGTGACTGTGTTGTCGTCAAAGGCAAGGTTGCTGAATACGCGGGTGTCAAGAATGAAACCGCCTCAACCCAGAGTCTGACTCAACTGCTTCCACAAACGATCACAGCAGTTAGCGGATGCGATCCCGTTAAACCCACGGAACTGAGCGGTGTGCCGACTCAAAACCAGATGGAAGCGCTTGAATCCATGCTGGTTCTGCCCAAGGACACGTGGACAATTACCGATAACTACAAGACGAACCGCTTCGGGACGCTTTCGCTGACTCCTGGAACCGAGGTTTTGCGTACCGCGACCGACGTTGTTGCCCCCGGTGCCGCTGCGCAAGCCTACGAGGCCGAAAACGCCGCTAAAACGATTGATCTGGACGACGCCTCGACCACAGACCTGACGAACTTCAAGCAAAACGGGCACAAAGAGCGCTACGCCTACTTGGCGAACGGAGCACCTGCTCGCGTGGGCTACCACGTCACCTTCACCAAACCCGTTGTCTTGGAATCACGCTTTGGAAGCTTCGTTTTCCAGCCCACACAGATGACCGCTGGTTACCCCGATCGTTCCCCGGTCACCATCACGGGGGAGCGTCCAGCTGTTCCAGCAGTGAGCGGTGATACCAAGGTCGCAACCTTCAACGTTCTCAACTACTTCTCTGATCTGGGTGAAAATGAACCCGGATGCAAGGGCTACGAAGACCGCAACCACAAGTACGTGACCGATAAGAACTGCAAGCTCCGCGGAGCTTGGTCATCGCAGGCTTTTGCGAACCAGCAGACCAAGATCGTTCAGGCGATTAATACGATCGATGCCGACGTTGTGGCACTGGAAGAAATCGAAAACCCCGTCGCATCGGGTGTCAGCAATGACCGTGACGGTGCACTCAAGAGCCTCGTCAATGCACTCAATGCGGCTGCCGGATCCGAGGTCTGGGCCTATGTCCACAGCCCCTCAACCGTTCCGGCAAACGAAGACGTCATCCGTATTGCCTTCATCTACAAGAAGGCAAAGATCGCCCCGGTCGGGGACTCCGTGATTTACGACGATCCGGCATACACGGGCCTCGCGCGTCAACCCCTGGCTCAAGAATTCAAGCCGATCACTGACGCAAACCACGAAGGAAAGGATTTCGTCGTTATTGCCAATCACTTTAAGTCGAAGGGTTCCGCGCCGAAGAACTTGTCCGGCGCAGAAGCCGCCGCAAATACAGACAATGGTGACGGGCAGGGGAACTCCAATGGAGTTCGCGTGAAGCAGGCCCGAGCACTTGCCACTTTTGCTCAGCGTTTCAATGGCACCCCGACTGTGCTTGTCGGTGACTTCAACGCCTATTCCAAGGAAGATCCGTTGAAGGTTCTCACCGATGCTGGATGGACCCACGAGTCAGGTCACGGCGACTCTTCCTACGTCTATGGTGGTCGCTCCGGATCGATGGACCACGTCTTTGCGAACTCTGCAGCACACCCGCTGATCACCGAGGTGAAGTCTTGGGCCGTGAACGCGCAAGAGAGCATTGCCTTCGAGTACTCGCGTGCCAACTACAACGCCTATTTGGCTTTCGAGGCCGATAACCCCTACCGCGCCTCGGACCACAATCCTGAAATTATCGGTTTGAATCTCATCACTCCGATCAACAACCCAAGTGTTGCACCGACCAGCGAGCCTTCGGGGCAGGCCTCCACCTCCCCGAGCGCGCCCATGCAACCCACCCCGCAATCCGCAGCAACTCCGAAGCACTCCACTTTGGCCTCGACCGGTGTCATGGGAAGCATTCCGCTGATTGCGGGAGCCCTGGCCCTGGCAGCAATCGGTTGCGCGCTGCGCCGTAAGACCCTCTGACCCTCACCAACCATCACGAGAGGAACACACAATATGTTCACCACTTCACGACGAGTGGCGATTGCAACCGGTGCGGCACTCGCGCTCTTTGCAACCCCGCTGACTGCGCTCGCGGAGCCTGCCAGCGACGCCACCCCTACGGCGGAAGCGAGCACCGAGGCTCCTGCCGCCACCCCCACTGCCGAGGCCTCGGCAAGCGAGGCGACTCCTGACCCGGCCCCCGCAGCCGGAACGGATCGCGGAGCTTCCGATATCGTCACCTTGGACCTGTACAACCTGACCGACGTGCACGGACACATTGAGCCGCAAAAGGATCGCAAGACCAAGAAGATCAGCGAATCGGGTCTTCCGGCGATGAATTGCTACCTTAAGAAAGCAAAGGCGACGAATCCGAACTCAAGCTTCACCCTGTTGGGTGACAACATTGGTGCATCTCCCTACACTTCGGGTGCGCTGAAGGATAACCCGACCATCGAGGCCCTCAATACGATGCACCCCTTGGCATCGACCATGGGTAACCATGAGCTCGATATGGGGCAGGCTGTCTTCAAGCAGCGTGTTGATGGATCGAACCCCTCTGAGTTTGTTCAGACGAATTTCCCCTACCTGGCTGCAAACGTTGACGGAATGGGAACCTGGGGCTCGGGAACTCCTTACCTGGGAGAGTACAAGCTGTGGACCTCTCCCTCGGGAGTGACGGTTGCATTTATTGGTGCAATTGCTGGGGACGTGCCCTATAAGCTCAGCCCCGGAACCACTGCGGGTCTGACCTTCAACGATCCGATCGCCAAGATCAACACCCTGGCAAAGAAGCTCAAGCAGGATGGAACCGCACAGATCGTCATCGCCATGCTCGATGATGACGTGAAGAATAACTACCCGAAGATGAGCGCCGATGTTGACGGCCTCATGGGCGGTGACACGCACGTGCCTTACGAGTTCGACCACGTCGATTCGCCGGTCACGCTCACCTCTGCAAATCCGCTTCTCGCGGGTGTTGCCTCGGGTTCCTACACGGATAACCTGGGCCTGATCCAGATCTCCTACGACACGGCGACCGGAAAGGTCGTTAAGGCCGATACCAAGCTGATCCCCGCTGCAACCGTATACGAATGCGGTGAAGACCCCGAGACAAAGGCCGTCGTGACCCGCGCGCAGCAGGCCTCGGCAGTTGCCGGCGCTAAGGTTGTCGCACGAGGCTACACCGAGAGCTTCCACCGCGGTATTTTCGAGGCCCCCGATGGAAGCATCGAAAAGGGCGGTAACCGCGGCATCGAATCGACGCTGGGTAACCTTGCGGCCGACGCGATGCGTGAAACTATTCGCACATCCGATGGAAAGCCTGTTGATATCGGCATGATCAATGCCGGTGGTTTGCGTGCGGATCTTGAACCCGGTAGCAATGGCACCATCACCTACAAGCAGAGCTACGATGTCATGCCCTTCTCGAACGAGCTGGGATACGTAACCATCAAGGGCTCTGATGTGAAGGACGCTCTGGAAGAACAGTGGAAGACGAACCTGAACTCTCAGAACTCGCGCCCGCTGCTCAAGCTTGGCCTGTCGAAGAATGTTCAGTACACCTACGATGCCTCGAAGCCTTACGGCGAGCGCATTACCTCGCTGCTGGTCAATGGTGCACCCATTGATATGAACAAGGAGTACACGGTTGGATCCGTTACCTTCCTTCTCGCAGGCGGTGACACCTTCCCGGCGCTGACCCGTGGGACAAAGACGGTTTTGGGTAACCTCGACCGCGATAAGTTCAACGAGTACCTGGGTGCACACAACGGAATTAAGGCCGCCACCCTCAAGCAGGCAATCGGCGTGACGCTCCCGAGCGATACGCTTACTCCCGATCAGGAATTCACGGTGCCTTTGCGCGGCCTGTCCTTCTCCGAGGGCCCCGGAAAGACCCAGAATGTCAAGGTCTCCTTCGGATCGGTTGTCGCCAGCGCAAGTGTCGATAACTCGCTGCGTGAATTGCATGCCTCTGACGAGGCCTCGGTCATCACGACTGATGGTGCAGGTCAGGCAACTCTGAAGGCCTCGCTGCCGATGTCGGTGTGCGCCGCCAAGCCCGAAGGGGGAGTGCTCTCCCTGCCCGTCACCGTTGAGACCGACTTTGGAACCGTTGTTCCCGAGGCCGCAGGTTTGACCGTGTCGGTGGCGTGCCCCGTCGCTCAGCAGCCTGCGACAACAAACACCGCGGTGAACCCGAAGGCCCCGAAGGGCAAGAAGCTTGCGAAGACCGGTTCCGTAGCTGGAATTGCAGTCTTGGCCGCTCTGGCCTTGGGTGGTGCAGGGGTTGCTCTGCGTCGCAAGAAGAACTGAAACGGAAGCTGTACTCATGAGGATCTCAATCTGATTGAGCACTGAATCCGCACGTGGGTGGCGTGGCCGTATGGCTGTGCCACCCACTGTGTTTGTCAGCTGTGTCAATTTGAGAGTGTTTGCCTGCGAAGCTTTGGTGGCTTTTATGCAAGTGTGCCCATATGTTGAGAGGGCAACTGTGATTCAGAAATGAATAATTACTGCATTTATGCGGAAAAGATGAGTTTTATAGATTCGTTATCGAGCTGTATCCAATCCGCCTTGACACGCCTAATTGTGACGGGTGAAACTCATTAGTGGGCGTCAACGCAGCACACTTATGCGTTCTCGCAAGCGGTGATGCATGTGCCCATTCTGGGTCTCATCGCATCCTCGCATCTATCCATCCCTGGATGTACACAACCTATGTGGAGGAAATACAGCATGAAGACCCTCACCAAATTTGTTGCGGTCGCTGGTGTCGCAACTCTCGCGCTGACCGCGTGCTCATCCGGCCAGAAGGCCTCGTCAGAATCTAGCTCCGACGCAGCATCGAAGGGCGCAAGCTTCAAGGCCTGCGCTGTTTCGGACGCAGGCGGTTGGGACGACAAGTCCTTCAACGAGTCCGCATACAACGGTCTGAAGAGCGCACAGTCCAAGCTCGGTATTCAGATCAGCACGGCAGAGTCTTCCTCCACGGCAGACTTCGCGCCCAACACCCAATCCATGGTTTCCGATGGCTGCAACCTGATCATCGGCGTTGGCTTCAACCTCGAGAAGGCGCTCCACGCCTCTGCAAATGAGAATAAGGATGTTCACTACGCACTGGTTGACTCCTCCTTCTCGGATGATTCCAACAAGACCGTCACCGTCGAGAACGCACGCCCACTGCTCTTCAACACCGCTGAAGCCGCCTACCTTGCGGGTTATGCCGCAGCAGGCATGACCAAGACCGGCAAGGTTGCCACCTTCGGTGGTATCCAGATTCCTTCGGTTACCGTCTTCATGGACGGCTTTGCCGATGGCGTTGCCGCCTACAACAAGGCCAAGGGCACCAATGTCCAGGTCCTCGGTTGGGATAAGGCAACTCAGAACGGCTCCTTCACCCAGTCCTTCGATGACCAGGCACTGGGCAAGCAGCAGGCACAGCAGTTCATCGACCAGGGCGCTGACATCATCATGCCCGTCGCAGGTCCCGTGGGCCTGGGCGCAGCAGCAGCTGCACAGGCTGATGGCAAGACCTACATCATCGGTGTTGACTCCGACTGGTACCAATCTGCCCCCGACTACAAGTCGATCGTTCTGACCTCGGTCATGAAGGAAATTGGTGCTTCGGTTGAGCAGGCCATCACGGACTCCGTGAACGGCAAGTTCACTGCAACCCCCTACGTGGGCACCCTGGAGAACGGTGGCGTTTCCATCGCTCCCTTCCACGATTTCGACTCCAAGGTTCCCTCGGATCTGAAGGATGAGCTGACCAAGCTCACCGATCAGATCAAGAAGGGCGAGCTGAAGGTTGAGTCCGCAAACTCCCCGAAGTGACGCGGAAATTTTAGGCTGGGGCGCGGTGGTTTTCGACCATCGCGCCCCACTTTTTTCGGCTATCCTGAAACGGGAGCTCGACCACGCAGAAGGGGCGCAGTAGAGTGAAATTGGAGCTGAAGGGGATCACCAAACGTTTCGGTCCTCTGGTCGCAAATAACGACATCAACCTGACAATTGAAGAAGGCCACATTCACGCACTTCTCGGTGAAAATGGAGCGGGTAAATCAACGTTGATGAACGTGCTCTACGGCCTTCACCAGCCCGATGAAGGTGAAATCCTCATCGATGGAAAGCCTGTTCACTTCGATGGCCCCGGTGATGCGGTTGCAGCCGGCATCGGTATGGTTCACCAGCACTTCATGCTGATCCCAGTTTTCACTGTTGCAGAATCAATCGCACTGGGTTTTGAACCGACCAAGGCAAGCGGCTTGATTGATCTTGCTCAAGCACGCAAGACCGTTAAAGAGGTTTCAGCGCGATTTGGTTTCGATCTTGATCCCGATGCGCTCATTGAAGATCTCTCGGTCGGCGCCCAGCAGCGAGTCGAAATCGTTAAAGCGCTCTCGCGCCAGGCAAAGGTCCTCATTCTTGATGAGCCAACGGCAGTGCTCACGCCTCAAGAAACTGACGAACTCATGGCCATCATGCGTCAGCTTGCCGACGCGGGGACTTCGATTGTCTTCATCACTCACAAGCTTCGCGAAGTTCGAGCCGTTGCAGATGAAATTACCGTGATTCGACGCGGTACCGTTGTCGGCGAAGCCTCTCCGCAAGATTCTGAATCAGAACTGGCGAATAAGATGGTCGGCCGCTCCGTCATGATGCGCGTCCAAAAGGCTCCCGCAGCGCCCACCGGTGGGGGATTGGAATTCAAAGAGATCTCCATGCTTTCGCCCCAGGGGGTTCCGCTTCTTGACCATGTCTCCTTCGCGGTAGAGCGCGGCGAAATCGTCGCCGTCGCGGGCGTGCAGGGCAATGGCCAGACCGAATTGGCGCAAAGCGTTTTGGGTCTGTGCACCCCTGATTCCGGTGAAATTCTTCTTGAAGGCGAAGATATTTCCCACGCGGGTCCTCGTAAGTCTTTGGACGCCGGTGTTGGCTTCATTCCCGAAGACCGATCGACCGATGGCATTATTTCTACTTTCTCCGTCGCTGAGAACTTGATTTTGGACCAGTACAAGGATTCCTCCTTTGCATCGGGCCCAATGCTCAAGTTGGGGGCCATTGCACAGAATGCGCGCGATAAAGAGCAGGAATTCGATATTCGTTTGACCTCAATCAACGACCCGATTTCCTCGCTTTCGGGTGGAAATCAGCAGAAGGTTGTTGTCGCGCGTGAGATGTCAAAGGACCTCAACCTGCTTGTCGCGAACCAGCCGACCCGCGGTGTGGATGTTGGTTCTATCGAATTCATTCACAAGCGCATTGTTGAGGTGCGCGACCAGAACATTCCCGTCCTTCTGATCTCATCGGAATTGGACGAAGTGATCTCGCTGGCCGATCGCATTGTCGTCATGTACCGAGGCCGCGTGATGGGGGTTGTTCCCGCGGACACCCCGCGTGATGTTCTTGGTTTGATGATGGCTGGTGTTCCCTATGACGAGGCCGTAGAAGGCGTGCACGAAAACGCTGAGGTTTCGGATTCACACGTGGAGGAGAACTGATGACCGCGGTAAAGCGTCCTTCGAAGGCACTGATTGTGTGCCGTCATATCCTGGGATCGCGATGGTTCGTTTCCATCCTTGCGGTTCTCATCGCCTTCGCTATCGGTGCCATTCTGATCGCGATGACCGGTGCATCGGTACTCGATGCCTACTACGCGATGTTCCGCGGAGCGATCTTTGATCCAACAGCTCGTAGTTTCCAGCGTCAGATCAAACCCTTGACAGAGTCCCTGTTCTTCTCCATCCCCTTGGTATTGGGTGGCTTGGGCCTTGCCTTGGGCTTCCGCGCAGGCCTGTTCAACATCGGTGGTAAAGGCCAGATCATCTTCGGTGCTCTTGCCGCTGTCTGGGTTGGCTTCGCAATGAACCTGCCGCCCGTCATTCACACTCTTGTTGCTCTTCTTGCGGCGATGGTTGCCGGTGCGCTCTATGCGGGAATCGCCGGTGTTCTTAAGGCAAAGACCGGGGCAAACGAAGTCATTGTCACCATCATGCTGAACTCGATTGCGACCTTGGCGCTGGGCTACATCCTCTCGAAGAAGTCATGGCAGGTTCCCGGTTCTAATCAACCTCAAACCCCGAAGGTCGCGGATTCAGCTGCCTTCACCCGTATCTTGGATGCACCCTTCAAGATCCACGTTGGTCTTTTCGTTGCGCTCCTTGCAGTCATCGTTTTCTGGTGCCTTATTGAGCGCTCGACCCTCGGCTTTGAAATTCGCGCAGTTGGTGCGAACCCCGAGGCCGCACGTACCGCTGGTATCTCAGTCGGAAAGATCACCGCAATTACCATGG
>CALIZH010000040.1 GCA_938028585.1 uncultured Actinomyces sp.
TAGGAACCGATGGGGGCATAGGTTCCCGGGATGTTGTACTGATCGACGAAGTTCGAGTTCGTGCATGCTCCCTGAGCGATGACGACATCGTAAAGGTTGATTCCCGGCTGCAGTGCGCCACACGTACCCACACGGATGAGCTTTGTACAACCAAAGACGTGGATGAGTTCCCACGCATACAGCGAGATCGAAGGAATACCCATACCCGAGCCCATAACCGATACCGGAGTGCCCTGGTAGGTACCGGTGAAGCCCAGCATGTTACGCACCGCGTTGAATTGCTGCGCATCCTCAAGGTAGGTCTCGGCAATGAACTTGGCGCGAAGCGGATCTCCGGGCAGCAAGATGGTCGGCGCAATGGGGGCGGTCGGGTTGATATGCGGTGTCGATTTCATGGTTGTTTACTCCAATACGTGTGTGGTGGTGTCGCTTGCTTGGTCTGGTGAAAGTCTTAGCCCACGCGGTCCAAAATGATGTGACGAGGAGCGGGTGCGGTTTCGCTGATGGCCACTCCCCCATCCAGTGCTTCAAGAGCGCGGGGAATGCGCCATTCGTCGTCGGTGTGCAAGGTGAAGAGCGGTTGGCCTGCCTTGACCTGGTCGCCGGGCTTGGCATGGATTTCAATACCCGCACCAGCCTGCACCGGATCGTCCTTGACTGCTCGTCCGGCACCCAGCCTCCACGAGGCCACGCCCACGCTGAGCGCATCCATTTCGGAAAGGTAGCCATCGGCCTCGGCAGTGACAGTGTGGGTCAGCGTTGAGGTCGGCAGCGCGGCATCGGGGTCTCCCCCCTGCTCACGGATCATTGCGCGCCAGGTATCCATCGCACGACCGTCCTTGAGCGCGGCCTCAACGTCGACGTCGCTCTTACCGGCCATAGAAAGCATGGTGCGAGCAAGCTCAACGGTCAACTCCACAACATCTGCGGGACCGCCGCCGGCCAGAACCTCAACGGATTCTTCGACCTCAAGCGCATTTCCGACCTTGAGTCCCAGCGGGGTCGACATATCGGTAAGCAGTGCCTGGGTCTTCACACCGGCATCTCGTCCAAGATCCACCATGGTGCGGGCAAGCTCGCGGGCGTTGTCAATATCCTTCATGAATGCGCCGCTGCCAACCTTGACGTCCAAGACCAGCGAATCGGTGCCTTCGGCAATCTTCTTCGACATGATCGACGAGGCAATCAGCGGAATGCAATCGACGGTTGACGTGATATCACGCAGGGCGTAGAGCTTCTTATCTGCGGGGGCAAGTCCCGCACCCGCTGCGCAGATGACAGCGCCGCAGCCTTCGCCCAGCTGATGGTAGATCTCTTCGTTGGACAGCGAGGCACGCCAGCCGGGGATGGCCTCGAGTTTGTCCAAGGTCCCGCCTGTGTGGCCGAGGCCTCGGCCCGAAAGCTGAGGAACAGCAACGCCAAAACACGCAACCAGGGGCGCAAGAGGAAGGGTGATCTTATCGCCGACACCGCCAGTGGAGTGCTTATCGGCGGTCACTCGGCCAATTCGAGCAAAATCCATACGTTCGCCGGAGTCAATCATGGCCTGGGTCCAGGTGACGATTTCTTCCCGATCCATTCCACGCAGGAAGACGGCCATGGCAAGCGCTGCCATTTGTTCGTCTTTCATGACCCCGCGCGTGTAGGCATCAATGGTCCACTGGATTTCTTCAGTGGACAGTTTCCCGCCATCGCGCTTCACGCGGATGACGTCGACGGCATCAAACTGTTTCATGATGTCCTTCCTGGGTGTTGTTGTCGGGCTATGTGTGTGGCGGACGTACATGTCACCTGATGACACATACGCCCGCCACAGTGATTAGTCTTCCGTGAATCGCGCCGCGGCGACTTCGGTTAGGTCGTGCGGACCAAAAGCTCCCGGGAGCACCTGCTTCATAGTCATGACACCTTCGGGCATCAGAACCAAGCAGTCATTCCCACCGTGCTCAAAAATAAGCTGGCGGCAGCGTCCGCAAGGAGCCACGGGTTCGCAGTTTCCATTCACTGCGACAACCGCTGCCAAGCGGCCTCCACCCGAGCGCACCATCTGCGAGACCATCCCACATTCGGCACACAGGGTGACGCCATAACCGGCATTTTCCACATTGCAGCCCGAATAGGTGTGTCCATCGGTTGTCAGTCCTGCCGCACCGACGGGGAATCCGCTATAGGGGCAGTAAGCCTGCTCCATTGCGGAGATCGCAAGATCCTTGAGTTCTTCCCAATTGATATCCATGTTTGGGTCCTTCATCTACCTAGCCGTCGATCACTTCGTGTAGGGAATGTTTTCGGCTGCCGGCGGACGCGACTTTCCAACGAATCCAGCGACCGCAATGATCGTCACGATGTAAGGAATCATCGAAATCAGGTCCGAAGGAATGGACTGCTCAAGGTTGGGCAGCAAGCGGGCAAGCGCCTGAGCGAAACCGAACATGAGCGCTGCACCCATAGCACCGATCGGGTGCCACTTACCCAAAATCATTGCCGCAAGGGCGATGTAGCCGTTACCTGCGGAGATATTGTCAGTGAAGGAGAGGGTCGACCCGATGGTGAAGAATGCACCGCCCAATCCAGCAAAACTGGAAGCGAGGATCGCATTGAGGGTTCGCGTGCGATTGACGTTGATGCCCACGGTATCTGCAGCGCGCGGGTGCTCACCACAGGCGCGAAGGCGCAGGCCCCAGCGCGAGCGGTAAAGGTAAACCGCCAAGAAAATCACCGTGGCGTACATCAGGTACACCAAGATGTTGTGGTTGAAGAGCACGGGACCAAGAATTGGGATCTCACCTAGGAGCGGGATTTTGATGTCTGGGAGCGAGAACCTGTTGGTGTTGAACAGCTCGGGCTTCTTCGTCATCCACGTTCCGTAGAAGAAGGTCGTCAGACCCGCTGCTAGGACGTTCAAAACCACACCGACGATGATCTGATCCACGCCGTACTTGACCGAGAAGAGTGCCAAGAGGCAGCCAAGGAATGCGCCTGCGATCGGAGCGGCGATCAAACCTGCCCACGAGGTCTGGAAGAAGGACGCTGCCATGACGCCTGCGAAAGCACCCAAGAGCAGGTCACCTTCAATGGCGATGTTGACAACGCCAACGCGTTCGGAGACAACGCCCGAAAGGGAGCCGAAGATCAGAGGCGTCGAGATTGCCACTGTGGAGTAGAGGGTGGAGGTCAGTGTGACAACACCGGCCGAACCCGAACCCGCGTAGATCAAGAAGCCAAAGACCGTCGCAATTCCGGCAACGATCATCATGGTGACGTCAAGCCACCGCGGATTTTGACGGCGTGCCCACACCGAGTAGATCGACCACGCCGTCACCACAAGAGCAAGTAGCGTCAGTACCAGAAGGAGAGGACGACCGGGGGTCACGATGTCATCAATATTGATGCTCTGGGACTTGTCGTTGAGCCTGATGGTGACATCGCCACTGACCTTGACGACGAAAAGAATCTGCAGAAGGGCTGCCAGAACGTAGACAACCGGCATCTTCCACGAACGCTTGAGCTGAACGTCATTCATTGCGCGCGTCTGGCTCATCGTGCCTCTCCTTCCGTATCGGTGGAGGCACCATCGGTGGCGGCATCGCCGCCCTTGGATGCTGCGTCTTCCTTTACTGCCGAGGCCACGGCCGGGGTCTTCCCGTCTTCTTCAGAGTGCTCACCGCTGAGTTCAGCGAGCTCAGCACGCAAGCTCTTCTTGCTTTCCTTCGGCAGGTGGAAGAGCCAACGGACCAGCATGGGAGCTGCGATCAGCAAGACGATCACTGACTGGAGGATCAAGATCATATCGATCGGAACACCCTTGGCCTGCATGGTGTAGCCACCGGCTTTGAAGGCACCGAAGAGGATACCTGCACCCAGAGTACCCAGAGGCTTGTTGCGGCCCAGGAGAGCAACCGTGATGGCATCGAAACCGATTGAACCAGCGATATCTCGGGAGACGTAACCAACGGTGCCCAAGGCCTCGTTCGCACCTGCAAGACCCAGGAAAGCGCCGGAGATCGCCATGGTAATTGCGGTGATCTTTCCGACTGAGATACCAGCGGTACGGGCGGCCTCGGGGTTCGCACCAACTGCGCGAATTTCAAAGCCGAGGGTCGATCGCTCAATAAGCCACCAGAAAACGATGACTGCAAGGAGCGCG
>CALIZH010000041.1 GCA_938028585.1 uncultured Actinomyces sp.
TTGCATCTCGGCCTCCCTTAACCACATCCGGCGTGATGATCAAGCCAACAGCACCGCGAATATTACCAGCCGCCCGATGAGCTTCTTGATCTAGATACTGAAGATCACACTTATACATAACTCTAAGGGATTGCTGAGTGCGCCTTAGATTTGCAATTGCAGCGTTATGTTCCGGTTCTGGGTCATAGTCCGAATTAGCAGCTTTTGCGTCTGAAATACGTCTTATTTCTTGTCTATACTTAGCAACCGCGCCATCCCATTCTTGTTGATATCCCTGAACTCTCCTGACGACGGACTGAACCTGGGTCTCCCATGTTTTGAGCTCTCCCGCAGGCTTGGGGAAAGCAGTTGCGAGAGTTGACAGCTTTCCACCTAAAGTCTTGATTTCTGAAGCGGCAGCGTCTGCAGCTGCACCCGTCCATTGCTCGGTGGGAAGACCTTGATTTAGCACGGACTGCGTAGCAGAAATTCCCGAACCGACTTTCTTCCACATATCACCGATTACCGATGCTTCGGGAACATTCTTGGGAAGTTTTAAAACTGTTGCACCAGGAAGAAGACTAATGCCTTCACTACCAATATCAGACGCGCTAACTGTCACACTCATTTCAGCATCGCTCCCGCCCTAGTTGCACTTGTTTGATTATGCTGCTCAGTTGCGCTGAGGTTTGCACCCGTACTCTGAGCAGTTGACCCTAGATTTTCCGCAGCATCAGCATATTCGTCGATTACCATTTTCATCGTGCTGTCAAAATACTCGACAGCGCTCCTCAAACTCTGAGCTCCACCTTGATCCCACAGAGGTAAATCAAAAGCAACGCTGCTTTCGGAAAGTCCGTTGAGCGAAGCACGTATTGATCGAAGCTTCGATGCGTCTTCCCACTGCGCCTTTGCGACAACACCGACGCCGTCGCTGCTATAGGTAATATCACTGGCCACCGCACTGTTCCTTCCGCACGTGATCAGGAGAAACTCCATACCCGGCAAATACACTTGCCTTGTTAATTTTCTTTACAGAGTACTCCGCGAACCATTAAATATCCTGAAAACTCAAGATCTCATACACCGAATACAGGTGGTGCCTGCAGAAATAATCTACAGGCACCACCCTCAATGCTGACAAAGCAGCCGACGACATACTTGCCGCCAGCCTCTTTAGTCTTGCTGTGTCAACCTCAGCTTCGTGAAAGAATCCCAGGTTGTCTTATCAGCAGCCTCAAGCGGCACCTTTAAGTAGGTATGCTCCTTCAAAAACGCCCGGAAGCGCCCTTGCTGCGTTTCCGACATCGAATTGTAGGACGGCAAACCCCCATCACCTTGCGCTTTAACACCGTCACTATGGACAGCCTCTTCCTTCAGGAACTGCGAAACAAGTTCTTGCTTCGACTTATCTTCAGAATTCGCCCATTGATCCCCCGAAGCATAAGTTTCAGCAAGGGTATCTGCGACCTGCTCATTCGCTGCGTAATGACTATTGACAGCATCATTGAGCTTCTCAGATTTAAAGTCCGTCGGAAGAAACTCATCAAGGACCTTATTCTTCGCGCCATCAAGTGCCGATGAAGCCAATGACTCAACAATCTTGCCACCGGGAAGCGCGTCATACGGAACCACCGACGACACCGCATCAATCCCCTGCCGGATCAACTGATTGCGTTCAGCAATCCGATCATAATTAAGACCCTTAACATCCGCTGTTGCTGCATCAAGGTGCTCAAAGAGCCCGCCCCACTTATTCACACGATCAGTGACATTCTGACTCCACGTCGAACCAGGCGTCGTATCACTCGTATCAACGTGATAGTCCCCCGGCCATAGCTTGAGCCAGGTCATGCTTATAGCCCGCATAGGCTCCCGCCTGAAGGGCACTGAGTGCAGGGGGGGCGACCACCTTCGAACTTATCATCGAAGGGGTTATCCGTATCTTGGCCCGCAATCTGCTTCGGATTATCGAAACATAGGTCCGTGAACAACCCACCCTTGTCATAAATCGCATCGCGGAGCTTGGAAGACAGGATGAATTGCGCCTGTCCCGTCGTCGGGCTCGTAGGACCTTCGCCAACGGTCTGACCTGCTTTAAGCGATGTACCTCCTGCGCTATCCCCGTCCATTGAGGCAAAACTCTCTGCCCAGTTCCCGAGGATTACACCAGTGTGCGAACGTAGCTTTGAATTTTCGGCGCCAAACGCATTGCCGCCATCAGAGAAGCCCCTGAAT
Organism: uncultured Actinomyces sp.; assembly: GCA_938028585.1. Classification (GTDB taxonomy): domain Bacteria; phylum Actinomycetota; class Actinomycetes; order Actinomycetales; family Actinomycetaceae; genus Pauljensenia. The sequence goes on from CALIZH010000041.1 coordinate 2,218, forward strand.
TCTTTACCGCCGTAAGTAACGGACCATTGGAATTTTCTCTGAGCTATCCTTGCCGTTGCGGTCCCAATCGTCCTCGACCTCAAACGAGGTTGACTGATTGAGGAATCCGCGGGCGCTCTTCAGACGCTCTTGCTCAAGCTTCTCAAGCCCCGGATGCGAAGTGGTGAAATCCGCCCCCTGCATGCTGTCGGGAGTATCTGAGAGCAGGTAAAGCGATTGCAGGGGATCTTTCACCTGATTAAACAGATCTTGATCCTTCGTTGTGTGATTGACGATAGGCCACGAGACTGCGTCGTCCATTACGCGCTTCATCTCAAGGCTTCGTTCATGGTCGTGATCATAGGTAACAAGTTTTGCGGCGAGGGAGTTATCTCCCCCCCTCGTAGGCGGTACCGCTGTAGGCCAAGTCGGGATTCTTTCCAGCAGCATAACCAGTCGCCTGAGAGTAAATGTCATAGCCCCTAATTTGCCAGCCAGTCCCGGGCTCTCGGTTGTAGATAGTGTCGAAAGATGCCTTGATGTCCGCAATGTTTGATGTCTCAATTTGAGAGATCTTCGTCGAGCCATCTTGACCAAACAGACGATCCTTCATCAACGCGTACGTTTCACTCCGCCCCAGCCCTTCAGCGCCGGAAGCATTGATTCCACCAGTCGAAAGCACCATAGCGGTACCAATACGCTCAGTAAAAGAAGCCATAGTGGCGCGTTCCGATTCATTGGGGATATACGCGGGTCCGGCTGTATTTACAGCAAGCCTGTTCAGCATGTCAGAAAAGTTTGCATCTTTCCCATGTTTCGCGCGATAGGCATCCGCCATTGCTTGAACACAGAAGGGATTTTGAAGGTCCTTCCCCCACTTATCCTGAAGCTTCTTCACCTGTGCTTCGGTGAGCTGTTCTTTCGAATTGGCGGCTTTATCAGGATCGTCCAGCATCTGGGGGCCAACTTCACGAGCATAATCCCACTGCTGCTGGAGGCCCTCGACCGTCTGAATACCCTGGTTATTCCGGTCTTCCCAGGTTTTCAGCGAATTTGCGGG
>CALIZH010000042.1 GCA_938028585.1 uncultured Actinomyces sp.
GGTTTTGGGAAGTCTTCGTTGATTTTCTCGCGCACGTGGAGTGCGAGACCGGACCCTTGTTCCCAAATGAAGGGCGCTTAGTCTATCCCGCCACTGATGAGGACCATGATGCGGGAGATATGTTTTCTCGCTTTAAAGAGCGGACGATTTATCGCGTGAAGGTACGCAAGAAGATCCCCGAAGAAGTACCTGAGATTGTTACTGCTTCCTCGCAGAATCAGTTTCGAGTTGTCGAGGTTTGTGAAGAGAACCCGCCGTGTCCAGAGTTGGAAGAGATTCTGGCTGAATACTGCAGGCCAATCATCTTGAATGACGAGGTCCTAGGAGAGCTAACCCTGGATAAGACCCTGGGGATCTTTGAAGGGAAAGCTCAGTGGCGCGGCGTGTCAATCGACATTTCACTGGAGGTTAACCCGGCTCAAAAGGCGAGCTGGACGAAAGCCAGAAAAGCGATGAAGAGCCTGCTCGCAAGCCAAGAACAATGGGACTGCGACATGCGTGCCTGCGCGGCGCGTTCGTTGACCGCGAGCGCTCGTGATTGGCAGGAATCTGGGGACGACGAGGCTCCAGAAATTACAGAAGAGAGTTTTGCTCAGCGAATTGAGCTCAGCAGCATATCGATGAGTGCAGGCGGCTCATTCACCGCCTATTTCGACGATGATCAGATGTTCTTCGGACACTGCATCATGGTGCGAGGAACCCTAAAGAAAGGCGCCGTGTCGGCACATATGGGTGGCTGAGTATCCACTGCGCGCTCTCAGCTCTTATGTGCAGTAATCGCAAACTGAAGGGGCAGGCGCTCGGGGTGCTCACGAAGATGCCAGCCGCCGGTGGAATCTTGTTCCATGAGTTCTGGCCACGGACACCATGCAGCGCGCGGGGACTCCTCGAGCTCATCGATCACCAGCCCCGCGTTGATGAGAGCTGTGACGATCTGGCCAAGGGAATGATTCCACTGGTGGTTCGTTGTGTGAGTAATCCGCGGCGCACCGGGGGAATCCACGTAGCTTGAATCGTCATCCCACGTCATCGGAGCATCCTGCTCGAAGTATGGCTGCTCAATCTTGAGCCCGTCGGAAATGTCCTCCCCGATTGTCATGAACATCGGGTGGTCATCGCGGATGAAGAAAGTGCCGCCCGGCTTGAGCAGGGAAGCGATGACTTGCGCCCATCGGGCGATATCGGGCAGCCAGCATAGGACACCGATCGAGGTGTACACCAGATCGAAGTTGCCGGACACTGCTTGACGCGCGTCGTACACGTTTGCGTGAACGAACTCCACGTCAGCGCCTGCGCGTTCGGCGATGCTGCGCGCGTGGGCAAGCGAACCCTCGGACAAATCGAGGCCAATGACGCGCGAGGCCCCGCGGCGCGCAAACCCGATCGTGTCCGTTCCAACGTGGCACTGCAGGTGGATGACATCTTTGCCGGTGAGATCACCGAATCGTTCGATATCTTGGGCCAGTTCAGCGCTAATGGCCGTCGGGTCCTCGAGAAGGCGCTGGTAGTCGCAGTAGTTGCCAGCCATGTGCAGCTCGGCGCGGTCGTCCCAGTTGCGTTCGTTATCGGAAAACCATTGCGCTCGTCTGCTTGTTTCAGTCATTTGGTCATTGTACGTCGGTGGGATGTTGGGGCGGGGTGCTTGCTGAGGCCTCGGCAGCGGCTTTGCGTGCTTTGTCCGCCCTGCGCAGCTGCAGGTAGAGGACAACGGCGGAAAAGAAGTCCGCGACGGCGAAGAAGTGCAGCGCTATGTGGAGCGCAGCGAAGGAACCGGGTAGCAGCTGGCGTTTTGCGGCGCGAATGGAGGCTGCGAAACCGTAGGAGGACGTCGCGAGCATCAGAAGGTACGACATCGCGAGCAAGGGAAGCACGACGAAAGGCGCTGCAAGAAAAAGCCCGGGAATGACGAACATGATCGTCGCGATGCCCGTGGCGTAGAGGAATATCAGTGTGTAGAAGGGGATCATGCTGAGCTTCAGGAGAAAATCCCAAAAAGCCAGCCTGCGCGGGCATCCGCAGCCACGGTCGATGCATGCGCAGAGGATATTCATGATCCCTGCAATTAGTAGGAGGGTGCCCCACGTGGGCCAGTTGGTACCCCAGCCAAGAAGGTCATAAAAGGGCCCGCCACTGTAGACCGCAGCGATGAAAAGGAGCGGCAAGGCGGTGCGCACGACTTTGTACATGGCGAGCCTTCTTTCTGGTGAAAACTTGCACTACTGGCGAGGATATCACCGTGAAAAGTGCTCCTCCACAATCCCATCGAGTTGTGCGCGGATCTCCTGAAAAGGTCTGTTGAGATCGAGCGTCCTCACAGTTATCGCATTCCCGCTCATCTGATAGGCCCCATCGGGGTAGATCTCTTCATCGGTCTTCGCATACAAGAGCATGCCTGACACCCTGTGTGCCTCGCTGCTATACGCTGCCTCCATATTCTTCACGTACGTGAAGATCTGATAGAGGTTACCTGAATGCAGGCTCCGCGTACCAAAACGCTCCTGCGTAGTATGCGCATAGTACTTCGCGTCAATAATGAGCACCGTGTCCCCGCGCCTCAGAGTCACATCGGATCGCATCGTCGGCAGCATGTCATCGAAACCATCATCAAGCGCCCACGCAATATGCGGCGCGCTCGCCTGAATCTCTGGATGCTCCTGGCGGTAGTACTCCAAAATAAATTTCTCGTACAAGCGGCACATATTCTGCTCGTCCAAAAACTCAGCAAGCCGAGTTTCCCCGCCTTCATTGGTGTGCAAAAGCCCCGAGTAAATCAGCCAACAGACATTGATCAGCATGCGATAAGTCTGATTATTGCGATCAAAACGCATACGCCAGTTCGCCGCGCCGAGCTCGATATCCGAAACCTCCGCGAAGAAGGGAAGGAAGCTGCGCAGTTCTTTCTTCCGAGGCCTCGATATCCGTGAGCGCAGCAAGGCAGTGCACGTCGCCTTGATGATCTGGTTCATCTGCGTGTCAAGCGAAAACTCGTCGTAACTGCACACCAACTGCCGGCGCAGAATTGAGCGCGTCTTGAGGGACTCCGTAACCTCGATTTTTCCGCGCAGAGAAGACAGCGGTTCTGTAACGTCGACATAGGAGCGCCCGAGGCCTCGCTTGAGCTGGGAGCGCACGCCGCGGATAAGGATCTCAGCCAAGAGCTCCGCAGTGGAGGCAAATTCCTCGGTTGCAATGTCGCGATACCCCTGCTGGCGTAGCACCTGGAAGGCGTACGCGAGCATGTAGTAGGTGTTACGAATCGGAATCATTGGATCGAGCGACGAAGAGCCTCAGACCAGACGCGGACCTTCTCCTGGTCATCAAACCAGTACTCGCCAAGCATGGGGATCAGCTCGTATTCAATGATCGCTGAAAGGCTGGCGTGATCGACTGTTCCGCCAAGGAATCCGCAGAAGTAACTGTGTCCGATCATGAAGCCTTCACCAAGAGACTCATCGCTCGCGATCTCGGTGTTCAGCCGGGCCACGCACGAAACCAAATTGTCGAAAGCGGCACTGCCCACGGCCTCGCGATAGCGCGTGAAACCGGTGGATGAAAAGCCCGGGCTGAGGGTGAAAAATGCAAAGCGGCGACGCAGTGCGTAGTCGAGCAAAGCAAGCGAGCGGTCCGCTGTGTTCATCAAGCCAATCAGGAACACGTTGCTTGGCACGCAGAAACGCTCGCGCGAATAGAGCAGCTGGAGTTTGTTCTTCTCACCGCGTTTGTCGTTCTCGATGAGCATGAAGAGCTCGCCGAAAATCTTTGAAAGATTTCCGCGGTTGATCTCGTCGATGATGAAGAAATAATCGCGCTCATTGTCGTCGGCTGCCTGCTTGCAGAATGTGTAGAACGCGCCCTTGGAAAGCTCGAAACCGTCCGCGCAGGGGCGGTATCCCTCGATGAAGTCCTCGTAGGAATAGCTTTGGTGGAATTGCACCATCATGACGCGTTTGGCGTCTTTCACGCCCATGATCGAATACGCGAGTCGCTTTGCCGCGAAGGTCTTGCCGACGCCGGGTGCACCTTGCAAAATGACGTTCTTCTTCGCGCGAAGTAGCCCGGTGAGAGTGTCATATTGCTGTTCGGACATGAAAACTTCCGAAAGGAAATCTTCCCTGTCATATGCGGGGTATTCGATCGCAGGCTGGTCATCGATGACCTCATCGGCCTCGACCTCGAAAAGAGTCTCAATGGCTGCAACAAGCGTGGTGTCATCCGTGATGTCAGTCAGCGTTTTCATGGGGAGTATGCGTTCAATTGCCCACTCGCCCTTGTGTGTCCACTCAACGCTGCGGAGGTTGGGGAAGTGCCCCTGGGCCTCGTCGTATTCGTAGTCCCCGGTGACGAGGCCGCGCCCGAGGATCTTCCCTCGGCCTCCCTTTACGAAAACGACGTCGCCGGGCTTGAGAGTGTTGGCGAACTGCCAGAGCGCGTAGGCGTCGTTGCGAGGGTTGGTCGTTCCTCTGCTTGAGTTGACCAAGGCAAGGTGGATCTCTTCTTTGCTTGCGTACGCGGAAAGGTCGCCGAGTTCATGCCAGGCAAGTCCCATCACTCCCTGGCTGTAGAAGTCCTCCCACATGCACGCGCCCTTGCCTGGCGCATAGAGCCAGTAGTGAGTCGTTTCAACATCGGCGTCACCGAGGGAGTTGTCGGTAGTTCTTATAGTGGGGGCGAATCCACCCATGTCCATAGCGGCCTTCCTTGAACGCGCTTGTAAACCTGGGTCTAATGCTAGTTTGCGTTGGGGCGTTATTGGCGCAAGCGCTTGGCCTCGGCTCCAAAGATCAGTAGCCCAGCGACAACAGAAGTGGCGATCGCGCTTGCAAAGGCGACATTCGAGTCGAGCTTGAGCGCCGGAATTCCCATGAACATCCCGCATACGTAGGGCACTAGCCACACCAACCACACGCCAATGCTCAGGCGGTGGAAGCGTGAAAGCGTTTCGGGGTTCTTCTTCGCGTAGGCGATGGTTGCCCACGCGGCATGGATGATCATGAGGATGATCGCGAGCAATCCGGTGGTGGCGTGCGCAAGATTCGCCGAGTTGCCTCGAGCGATTACAGACATGACAGCAGTTCCCGCGGTGTCAAAGACCAGGCCCATGTAGAAGAAGATGATGTGTCCGAGCTTGAGCGTGCCCGCGCGGCGCTCGGCAAAGACGCCGATCGTGTAGAAAACAAGTGCCAGAGTGATAGCCGTAGAGGCGATTGCGATCATGGTTGTCCCGTTCCGTTGATTGATGGATCTGCAATCCATGCTAGGAACGCGTGCGTGAACAACAATCCCCTGATGTTCACGCGAGGCTTTTACTTCGCGTTGTAGAGTCCTCGCTCAAGGAAAGTCAGCAAAAGTTCGCAGTCCTCGTCCCCCTTCTCAAGGGAGGTGAGCAGTGATCGCATGGTGAATTCTGCGATTGTCGAGGCCGTAGTCCCTTTGGGGAGTAGAGTCCACTTAATGCGCGCGTCCTGCTCGAGGATGCTTTCAAGCTGGGTGTGCGCGTGCGCGAGAACGGAACCCATGGCCTCGTGCGCGGCTAAAAAGTCCTGTTTGGGCAGCTCTTCGTGGTCGCGGAGCCACTCGCGGTGGAATGATGCAAAGGCTGCTTCCGTCTGCTCCCAGAGTCTGCGGCAAAACTGCACGAAGGACTCATTGTCGTCGATTCGGCACAGTTCTTGCGAGAGTGAGAGTTCAAAGTAGCGTCGCGCGGCGGCGACCATGATGTCGCTCTTGGAGGGGAAGACTTTGTAGAGGTATCCGACGGAAACTCCCGCGTTCTCGGCGAGCGCTCGGGCGGAGATCGCGGCAAGGCCGCCCCTTGCGCCGATCGAGTACGCGGCTTGGATGATCCGCTCTTTGTGGTCGAGAGTACTCACTTTTGGGTTCATCACCTGTCGTGTTGGGGATGAGATATGCCTATACTGAACACTGTTCATTATGGATTGTCGTAGGTAGTAGGACAAGAGGAAGCCGTGCCCAAACAAGTGATCGACCCGGAGAAGCTGGTCAGCCAGGCCTA